>JAYELT010000109.1:0-2661 GCA_034717715.1 Chloroflexota bacterium
CGTGTCCCTGGCAACTGTTCGGGCTATTGGTGAAAGAGCACGGCGACCCACGCTACAAAACGGTTTGAATAAACCGAGGGGCAATCGATCTGCCGTGCTCTTTTATACTGGTTTTTATTATACAAGGGGCAGATCTGCCTTAGCCCCCCGAAGGGGGCAGTGTCTGCCTTCGCGTGGCACTCTTGGAGCAGGGCAACCACAGAGGGTTACCCCTACGATATCTATCGAATTCAAACCTATTGCAATATTCAACACTCTCTAATCACCTTTTGAGTGAGACGATGAAGATGGGTTATAATTTGTAAAGAAAGAAATTTCGATTATGAAAAGAAAAACAATTCTCCTAACCCTCTGGCTGCTGTTTCTTTGTTCGATTATACTGATCCTATCCGTAACGAAAACAGTAAAAGCCGACTCACCTTTCCAGGCGTCCTTCCAAACACCGACACCCAACGTTGACGGGGAGATCATTTACACGGTAAAGGACGGAGATACCTGCACAAGCATTTACTTGTTGTTTCAGAACAGGGTGCCGATCGAACAACTTATAGCATTGAATGGGCTTGATGAAGATTGTACACTGGTTGTTTCGCAACAATTGATCATTGCGACTGTTGCGCCAGCAACGGCTACCCTCGTAGGATTTGTTCCTACTGCAACAATCGGGCCGCCAACCCCCGTACCTTTTGACGGTAACGCTGAATTGTGTGTGGTGCTTTTTGAGGATCTTGATGGCAACCAGATGCGTTCTGAAACCGAAAGCTATCTTTCTGGTGGGGTGATCAGCGTCAACGATCGTGGGGGGACGTATTCAGAGACCAAAGAGACAATTGGTGGCGACCCGGAAGTGGTTGAACCCGCCTGCTTTGAAGACGTACCAGAAGGTGAATATAACCTGAGTATGGGTATTCCTGAGGGGTACTATGCAACCACGAGTTTGAATATGGCCCTATCGGTTTCAGCAGGAGACACGATTGTGGTTGATTTTGGGGCGCAGCCAGCTTCTCAAGGGACAGGTTCTGAGTTGTCTCCCGAAGACAATGGGCGTTCCCCTTTACTTTTAGTGATTGGAATTCTGTTCCTGGCAGGTGGGGCTGGGTTAACTTTCTTCTTCATCCGATTCCGCAAGCAGTCCTGATCAATCTGAATAGCGCTCCTCTTTCCATACATCACCCTCATTGTGGTAGCCATGCGACTCCCAGAAGCCCAGTCGGTCTTTTTCCATAAATTCCAATCCACGCAGCCACTTAGCCCCTTTGTAGAGGTAGACATCCTTTAGATTGTCAGTGCCAGGACATGAGCCGATCACTGCTCTCAGGGGGTAACCGTGCTCAGGTGTGAGGGGTTTACCATTAAAGTATGTGGCAAGGAGAAAATTATCCTGCAAAGCGACTTCCAGGGGAAGATTGGTTGTGTACCCATAATCAGCATGCTGCATGATGTAGCGCGCTGCGGGCTTGAGTTTGATCCAGCCGTCATCGATCAGTTGCCTTAAGGGGATCCCTTGCCACCCGGTATCCAATTTGCTCCATCCAGTGACACAGTGGATGTCCAGGTTAATCGTTGTGCGCGGTAGTGCTGAGATCTGGTCCCAGGTACATGTCAACGATTCTTCTACTGCCCCCCAGATTCTGAAATCCCAGGTTGAGGGCGTGAAAATGGGTATGGGTCCAATGTGCTGGGTTGGCAGAGCGTTGGAAAGAGATTGCCCTGGTGGTAGTCGATTATTTTGATCCATGAGCTATCCTAAGGATAGGAGAAGGATTCGCCAGGCTGGAGAACATGCACCTTTGCGTTGGTCTCACTGCGTACAGTTTTCCCCCAAGCTTCAGCATCCTGCTTGATAAGGTCAAAGGTATTGTAATGGATTGGGATCACATGTTCTGGTGTAAGCAACTTTACTGCGCGCAGGGCATCCGATGGCCCCATGGTGTAGTTATCACCGATCGGGATCACTGCCAGGGCAATCCCCTCCTCGCCGATCAAGCGCATATCACCAAATAAGCCTGTATCGCCGGCCATGTAGATCTTTTCGCCATCGTTGGTTGTCAGCAGTAAGCCGGCTGGGTTGCCGCCGTAGCTGCCGTCCGGGAGGGCGGAACCATGCAGCGCCAGGGTCAGCTTGAGGTAGCCGAATGGATGCGTGAATCCCCCGCCAAGATGCTGCCCGTGCACATTGAGCCCCTTCTTTCGCAGCCAGCCGCAAATTTCCGCGTTGGAAATCACCATCGCGCCAGTGCGTTTTGCGATCTCAATCGTATCCCCGACGTGATCGCTATGTCCGTGTGTGATAAGAATATAATCCGCATCGATCGTACCTGGATCTGCTTGAGCTGTTGGATTGTTACGCAAGAATGGATCAACCAGGATGATATACCCGCCTGTTTCCAATTTCAGGGAAGCATGCCCCAACCATGTCAGTATAAAAGCCATTCAACACTCCTTTCCGGATGAGATGTTCCTATGGATATTATACATCGCCTGACACCGACTTCCTCACGAAGCACACCCACCAGGGTGCCTTTTCTTCTGTCATTGCGACGAGCTGGGTGCCATGCGGTAGGAGCCGCAGGCCTAGCGACAGAATGCCTTCATAGTTTGAGTGGCATCATAGAATGAGCGCCACCTGTCCTGAAGCGAAGCGGAACATCCGCAGGATGC
>JAYELT010000110.1:0-2660 GCA_034717715.1 Chloroflexota bacterium
CCGGTGCCGCCTGGTGATCCAGCGGCTATGGCCGCTGCTATTCGGATGCTGGCCAGTAATCCCAAAAGGTGTCAGGAATTAGGAAAAAATGGTAGAAATATAGTAGAAACGCGTTTTTCGCGCAATGAACTAGCTAACAAGTTCATTACCCTCCTGGAATCTATGAGGAGTTGAAATGTCTGAAAAAATATTAGTTGTTGATGATGAAATTTCCCTTCAGGAAACCCTGGCGTATAACCTAAAAAAGCAGGGCTATGAAGTGGAGACTAGTGGTGATGGCGCTGAAGCGCTTGAAATGGCACGCAAAATAGAACCCGACCTGATCATTCTGGATGTCATGTTACCCGGATTGGATGGTTTTGAGATCTGTCGAATTTTACGTAAGGAAATGTCCACACCCGTCCTGATGCTCACAGCTCGCGACGATGAGATCGATCGTGTTGTGGGTCTGGAGGTTGGTGCCGACGATTACCTGGCCAAACCTTTCAGCATGCGGGAGCTAATTGCTCGTGTCAAGGCTTTGCTCCGACGGGTGAGGCTGATCCGTGACGAAATTAATCAAGACGCTGATGCAGATCAAAAACTGAAATCTGAAATACTGACTTTTAACAATCTCATCATTGATATGATCCGTCGTGAAATTAAAGTGAACGATGAGGTTGTACCATTTAAACCCAAAGAATATAATCTGCTCACCTTCTTTGCGCAACACCAGGGACAGGTGCTTTCTCGTGAGTTAATCCTGGAACGTGTTTGGGGATGGGATTTCATCGGAGACAGCCGCACCGTGGATGTTCATGTGCGCTGGCTTCGGGAGAAAATTGAGCATGATCCTGCAAACCCTTGCCGGATCATCACCGTTAGAGGTGCCGGGTATCGCTTTGAAGGATAATTGATGGTGCACCGAATCCACCGTCGGATTACCCTGCCATATCTGATCGTTCTGGTGGTGGTGTTCATCTTTTCCGCGATTTTCGTTGTGAATCACATCCAGCGTTATGAAGAAGCGCGCTGGCAAACACAACTTCTCTATACGGCAAATTTAATCAGTACACAAGCACAGCCATTATTTGGTTTACAGGGGGAAGATCTGCATTTATCCGATTTGGCACAAACATCGTCAGAGGCTCTTAATCTAACAGTTACAATTTTAAGTCCAAATGGAGAATTATTAGGAACATCCCTTCCCATTGATCAGCAGCCAGGAGACCCCTTCACCTTACCAGCAGTCCCCCAGGCAATAGCTGAGGGACAGGCGACACAATTGACGGAAGGCACTATCTCAGCCGCTGTTAAAATTCTGGGAACAAATTCTGAATTGCTTGGGGTGGTTCATCTCCAGGCACCCCACACCTATTATCAGATGGATCTTAATCCGATTTCCTGGCTTGTGCCTGCGGCGATACTTATCAGTGCACTTACCATCGCCATCATAATATTAATCGTTCATAACCGATCACAAGTACCTTTTGAGAAGCTGACGATCGCTGCTCAACAAATAAGCCTGGGGAATTTCCACAATCTTGAATTCCCTGGAAATGCATACCCATTAACGATGTTGAGTCAGGCGATGCAGAAGATGGCAGCGCGTGTGGGCGAGCAAATTGATACCCTCACCAGCGAACGCACACAACTGTCAGCCGTACTCAACCAAATGACGGATGGCGTACTGATTGCTGATCCCGAAGGACGTGTGCAGCTGCTGAATCCCGCTGCGGAACGCCTTTTCCAGGTCAATGAAAAGAGCAGGCTCAATCGATCCATTGTTGAAGTCCTCCGCTACCATCAACTAGTTGATATCTGGCATAAAGCCAGGGATGGCGACCGGCAGAGTACAATGCTGGAAATCGGACCCCAGCACCTGTTTTTACAGGTGGTTGCTATGCCCCTGAAGATATCCCTGCCCGGGAGCACACTGTTGCTGTTCCAGGACCTGACCCAACTGCGCCGCCTGGAAACCGTCCGACGAGATTTTATCAGCAATGTCTCCCATGAGCTGCGAACACCGCTTGCCAGCATGAAAGCCCTCGCTGAAACTTTGCAGGAGGGTGCTCTGGAAGACCCCCCGGCTGCAAGACGCTTCCTTTTGCGCATGGAAACCGAGATCGACAACCTGACCCAGCTTGTGAATGAGCTGCTTGAATTATCCCGAATAGAATCCGGTAAGGTACCCTTATCCTTCCATCGTATCCAACCATGTGAACTGTTGAAACCAGCAGTGGAGCGCATGTCCCTGCAAGCTGAGCGAGCCGGGCTTGTTCTGACCTTGGAGTGCCCATCTGAATTACCAGTTGTATTTGCTGACCCAGATCGCATTTCTCAGGTTATGATCAACCTGATCCACAATGCGATCAAATTCACCCCTCCTGGCGGAAAGATCACAGTTTCTGCATACCAGGATGTGAATTTTATTGTGTTTTTCGTTCGGGATTCCGGTGTAGGGATCGCCAGAAAAGACCTTGGCCGTATCTTCGAGCGCTTTTACAAAGCAGATCGTGCTCGCGCTGGCGGAGGAACCGGCCTTGGACTATCCATTGCCAGACACATGATCGAATCCCATGGTGGATACATCTGGGCTGAAAGCGAAGATGGGGTCGGCAGCACCTTTTATTTTTCCCTGCCCACTGCTTGATGTTAACAGATTCTTTACCAATCTTTAT
>JAYELT010000111.1:0-2028 GCA_034717715.1 Chloroflexota bacterium
GGATGCCCACATCATCCTTGACCCTGGCATTGGCTTTGGTAAGACCGTTCAGCAGAATCTGGAACTGGTGGATCGATTGGATGATATTAAAGCCCTGGGGTACCCAATCCTGGTTGGTCCTTCGCGAAAATCCTTTATCGGGTATACACTGAATCTCCCTCCAGATGAACGGATTGAAGGAACAGCAGCGGCTGTAGCTTTGTGCATCGATCGTGGTGCTGATATTGTCCGGGTGCATGACGTGGGTGTGATGGCCAGGGTTGTTCGAATGACGGATGCTGTTGTTCGAAGAAATAATGGGAAATTTGATCATCAGGAATCCTTGCATAAGGAAGCTTAAGTTCAACAGCATGTGATGACTCACAGGATGATTTCAGATCGGGCAATTGATTGCGTACCCCCTTTGAATGAATAAATATCAATTCGGGATAAATCGAAACCCATCTTATCCCTTAATTAAAATACTCAATAATCTTGAAATTTAATCTACTTAAAATCCCATTCACTGGCAGCAAATAATTCTTCCAGGCATTGGCGCCTTTCCTTATCTGTCATCGGTCTTGGCTGTGCGTAATCCTCCAACATGGCTGTTAATAATTCCGTGCTGAGATGATGACCATCAAAGAATGTATGCCTTTGGATGATTTCCCACCGGGTTTGGAGGATCTGCCGCCCGTAATCATCAATGATCCCCATCTGATCGAAAAACAGGTTTCCCAAGCCATAATCGATGAATGTATTCTGTGTGAAAGCCATCCCTTTAGGTCTGTGCGCCTGGCTTCCGTTGACGATAATGGCACCGGCTTCAGCTAACTGTCCAAAGTCTTTTATATGGTGTGACTCCGGGAAGTTGTAATAATCCTCATAATACTGGAGGGTGACAATTGGCAAAATGCCATCCTGTTTGAGCTGGCGAATCTCATCCACAAGCCACTGATAATCACCGCATGGCGCGGCACCGCCCTGGTCCTCTGTCGCCCAGGCAAAATCTGGCCCCGGGGCATTACATCCAATAAAGGCAATTTGGTTGCCATTATGGGTCAGGATCAAGGGCGATTGTGCATCAGCCAGGTTCAACCCGCCGCCGTAATAATCCATGCCCCGCTGCTGATATAGATCGAGCGTATACGGCACAACATCCTCCCCGTAAGTGTATAGGGAGTCGTTATTATGGTTTCCAGTCAGCTCGATGATGTCTGCACCAATATATTCGAATAATTCAATATACTTTGGGTCGCTGCAGAACAGAAGCGATCGACTATTTGGATTTGGAAACGGACATTTTTCATAGAACGAAACTTCGTTGCTGATATGGGTGAGATCTGCTTCAGAGAGCCATTCACGGATTTCTTCACCAGGATACTGCACCCCTTTAACTTCCATCTTGTAGGCTGTCGCTCTTACCAGTGCGGTTACCCCTGTCATAACCAGGGTGGTCATCTTCTCAGGATCCCTGTTGGTCAATGGAATTGAATCTATAAGAGATTGGAGGTCAGCATTCTTCATTTCACCCGCATCCGTCTGCGTTTGGGTGAGGACAAATTGAAGGGTCAGTGGATAAGTATCAGGTTCAAAGGCTTTGTCAAGTGGGGATGATCCAGATAATCGGATCACCTTCAACCTTGGGTTCAAGGTTTCAAAGGGGATTATTGCCCAGGCATTCTCTTCCCACAGCTTCTCAATGGATGGCAAGGACGAGACAACCTTAACAATCTCCGGGTCATGAGGCTTCCAACGGTCATCTAATGTATTGACAATGGTTTCAGAGACATATAGTTTGCTCACATTTGAAAAGCCCCCTATTCGGAAGCCTCTCCAGAACGACCGCAGGTCTGCCAGGGTGACATTATCTGTCAGGGTTGGAAAAGGGGCAGCCAGTGCGTAAACCCAGCTAGCTGTATGCAAGATCGAACCTTTTGGCGATTTTAGAGCTGAGCCGAACCATAGGGATGCCTGATCCGCGTCGCTGAGGAGTATTTCACCTCGCCCACTCTCTGGAAGGAGATTTTCCGGTAGTGGATTAGCCAG
>JAYELT010000111.1:2128-10662 GCA_034717715.1 Chloroflexota bacterium
AGTAACTTATTGGTCGTGGTGATGCCAATGGCCGATAAGCTCTTAGTATAAACGGGTCCAATACCTTCAACATCGATAATTTTTGCCATGATTTTCTCCTTTACTTTTATCGTCGTTATCAATTAATTAGTGACTGAGATTTTCTGCACCAAAACTTATACCGACATCAATTAATCTCACGTAGATATTATATTTATACTACATTTTTTGAAGGTTCTGACCAGAATCCTAGTTATTCATGTTTTGTAGAAATTCATCTCCAGGCTGGGTCGGCGGAAGAATTTTAACATCAATCTCTCTTATGAATCTTGAAGCATGTACTCCTCTATAAGGCACATTGATACCCAGGCGTTTCTTTGTCTTACTTTTTCCTCTAGTGTGTAGTTTTTACGTTTCTTTCTCATGGTTTTGTCCTCTTGTTTGTGAACTATAACACGGTTGCCATTTTTCCATTTCACGGTGAACCAGGACACTAAAGAAAATATCAAAACTAGTAATTATCTCTTAAACAAATAATACAGTCCAAAATTATATTGGCTTCTTCTTCTAAATTATTTGAATATCAAAACTTCAAGTAAGTACTGAGTTTTATCAACTCAGTATGATTCTTTCATAATCTACAATCTACCTGCTGTTAAGTATTTGGATATTAAGTGGAAAGTATTATTATTGGTTAAAAAGAACATAAATTCTATTTAATATTTCGCTATAAGATTTTGTGATTGGCCTCACAGAATTAAAACTAACCCAAACCTACAGCGGTTACGGTCTTCACTTCGCCGGCCCGGATCTTCTCGATTATGTCATGATCTTCTATATCTCAGGTGGCGTCTACCATGGCGACCGCTTGCGAATCGAAAGCTCTTACCATCTATGCTGCGGAACGCTTGAGATCAATACAAACCTGATGAATACATACAAGCGCTGGCATAACAAGCTGTATGGCTGCAGGCAGCATCGCCGAGAAGGCGGGGGGTATCTGGAGTTGCAAAATCTTATTTGGAATCTTTCTGACTTATTAGAATAAAACTCATGCATCCCAAGCAGCGCTCTTTATCATAACTATCTCCTAACCGTTGCTTAACATTGTTAACCCAAAACAAATGCCTCATTTCGTCATCGAAAAAACCCCCAAGTATCTCTTCCTCATAAGCTTCAATTCAGAACTCCCTAATATTCATGTTATCTCCATATCTTTGATGTGATTAACCTTTATCACAGGTCTGATATAATACTTTAGGGATGTAATTTTATGACCAATGATAAACGATATAAACTATCCTTCACCTCTACCGCCCTTGGATTAACCGAGTCCATTAATATCGCTGAAGTATATTTAGGCTGCCATGACTGGGAGTTAACCAAAGACATCATCAATAAAGAAAACACACTGCAATCGCGTACATTAGCCCGAAATAAAAGGGTGGCGCGGGAGATCATTTTTCGCCTATCCTTAATGACCAATGATCAATTAGATTTGCTTGTAGATGGGTCATTAGAAGAGCAGCGACTTTTATTATGGTTTGCGATATGTAATTATTACAGAATTATTCGTGAGTTTGCAATTGAAGTCCTTCATGAAAAATTCCTGGCTATGGACATGCATCTTAATGAAGACGATTATCATGCTTTCATAATTAGAAAAGCAGATTGGCATCCTGAATTGGATGAGATTACAGATAGTACAAAAAATAAAATTCGAACTGTCATATTTCGTATGTTGCGCGAAGCTGGCTTGTTGAGTGAAGATTTTGAGATTATTCGTGTCATTCCCAGCACTCTCCTTTCACAAGCCTTGCAACCTTCCGCAGACTTCGCCTATAGGATTTATCCAGCTTTTCTTTCGGAATTTGAGTTTTAGTTTATGCAGAAGCTATACAATCAATCTATCACAGTACGTTTCCAGCACCTTTTGGCTGTGCTGACCAGTGAACGTTTTCTGAACATGGAAGGGTTAAACAACGAGATACCCTTCTTCATTTTTCCCTACAAACCCCAGGAACACAACAAAATTGAGTCGATGTGCAAGCAGCTGATCAACAAATTGGCAAGCGAAGGGGTCAGTGTGCTCAATATCAATTTATATGATTTAACCATAGATCTTTTACAGATGCGTGGAATTTGGGACCAGATTCTTGAAATGGAAAAGGATTTATCTAAAGCCGAATTGAAGGAAGACTTACAGGGTGCGCTTAATCCCGAACAGCATTTGATACCGGCCATTGCAGATAAAATGGAATGCACTCATTTTGATATTCTTTTTCTCACTGGGGTTGGTGAGGTCTACCCATATATTCGCTCACATACCATTTTGAATAATTTACAAAGTACAGCCAAAAGCTGCCCAACTGTCATGTGGTTCCCTGGGGAATACACTTTCACAGTTGAGGGTGGTAGTTCTTTGGATCTTTTTGGACGTTTACATGACGATAAATATTACCGTGCATTCAATATATTAGAGTTTCAATTAGGATAAGGGGCTAAATATGCAAATACGAGATCTATTTCTAAAACCCATTGACCGTGAAATTGAAGGTGTCATCAAAGTTGATGACCTCGAAACCCTCAAGATTGAGGTTGAGGAGTATGTTATCACCAATGAGATTGCCCAAAAGCTTCTCTATCTACTTGAGCAATACTCAAAACCTACGATGGGCAATAATGGTGTCTGGATATCTGGTTTTTTTGGTTCTGGAAAATCGCATTTATTAAAAATTTTAGCCTTACTTCTGGAAAATCGGGAGATCAACGGCATTTCTGTTTTAGATACCTTGCTCGAAAAAGTCTCGTCATCAGATGCTATCCTGAAAGCGGAGATCAAAAAAGCGGTTGCTATACCATCGAAAAGCATCCTCTTTAATATTGATCAGAAAGCAAGTGCGATCAGCAAATCAGATTTTGATGCTGTCTTGGGTGTTTTTGCCAAGGTTTTTGATGAGTTTTGTGGTTACTACGGCCAGCAAGGCTATATTGCTAAGTTTGAACGTGATTTGGATGAGCAGGGACTTTTCGGGGATTTCCGGAAGCATTTTGAAGATATTGCCGGTATTAGTTGGCATGAAGGGCGTGAGAATTTTAACCTGAATCGCCGAAAAATTGCACAAGCTTTCGCCCGCACAACCGATAACCCTGAAGAAAGTTCGGTTGACATTATCAAGTCCTATCGTGAGGATTACAAGCTTTCGATTGAAGACTTTGCTAACAATGTCAACGAATATATCCAAAAACAGGAGAAAGGTTTCAGATTAAATTTCTTTGTGGATGAGGTTGGTCAATACATCGCCGAGAATGTCAAACTGATGACCAATTTGCAAACCATCGCAGAAAGCCTGGCGACGATCTGTAAAGGTCAGGCGTGGCTCTTTGTCACATCCCAGGACGATATGACAACTGTGCTGGGGGATTTTGGTCAGAAACAGAGCAATGACTTTTCAAAAATCCAGGCTCGGTTTAAATCACAGATGCACCTGAGCAGCCAGGATGTTGCGGAGGTTATTCAAAAAAGACTCTTAAAGAAAAATGAGGATGGCGTCGATGCTGCCCAAACACTATATGATCGAGAACATAAGAATTTTGGGACGATCTTTAAATTCCCTGATGGTGGGATGAGTTTCAAGGGTTTCAGAGACGAACAGCATTTTGTAAGTTCTTATCCCTTTATTCCATATCAATATACGCTATTTCAGCAATCCATTGAATCCCTGAGCAAGCACAATGCCTTCACCGGCAAGCATAACTCTGTGGGTGAGCGATCCATGTTGGGGGTTTTCCAGGATGTGGTCAAAGAGATTGCAGATCGACAAGTTGATTCTATTGGCAGTTTCGACATGATGTATGAAGGCATCCGCAATTCGATCAAGTCCCGTAATCAAAGTTCTATTTTTTATGGTGAAGAGCATCTCAATAATCCTTTCGCCCTCAAACTCCTAAAAGTCTTGTTCCTGGTCAAATATGTTAAAGGCTTCAGGGCAACACCTCGCAATTTGCGTGTCCTGATGCAAACCGATTTTGACGAGGATATCCGTGCCTTAGAAAATAAAATTCAACAAGCCCTTTCCGTTTTAGAGCGGGAGACTTACATCCAGCGCAATGAAGACACCTATGAATACTTGACTGAAGAGGAGCATGATGTCGAGGTTGAGATTAAAAATCAGGTCGTTGAAAATGAAGTGATATTGAAATTTCTGGAAGATGTTTTCTTTGCTGAGATCATCCGGGATAACAAGATCCGCTATGAAGACAACCAGCAGGATTATTCTTTTGCAAAAATGATCGATGAAAAATTGCGTGGTAAAGATCGTGAGTTAAGCATCGATGTCATCACACCTTTTAGTGATTTTAACGATAATCTGACGGTCTTAAAATCCCATGCCATGGGGAAACCCGTGTTGACAATCGTATTGCCGCCTGATCCCAAATTTCAACAAGATGTTTTTATGTACAAGAAAACAGAAACCTATATTAAACAAACGCATGGCTCTCAAACCTCTGAAACCAAAAATATGATCCTCACCAATAAAGCATATTCGAACCAGGAGCGCAAAAAAGCGATTTCTAATCGAGCGCGTCAGCTTGTAGGACAGGCTAACCTACTTGTGTCTGGTGATGCCGTTGAAATCGGCGGTGAAGATGCCAAAACGCGGGTTGTCAAAGGTTTTAATGCCTTGATTGAAAAAGTCTATCCTAATTTACGCATGTTGGGCGGCGTACAGTACAGAGAGGAGGATATTCTCCATTACCTGGAAGCAAGTCAGGATTCGTTGTTCGGTGGAGATCCCACCACCCTCAACGAGGCAGAATTGGATATGCTGACCACAATCAAAAACAATAAAACCAGGGGCGAATTGACGACAATGAAGAAAATTGAGGATAAATACACCTCTCGGCCTTATGGTTGGTACCTGGCTGCCATCCAATGCGTCACCGCACAGCTGGCGGGGCGCCGCAAGATTGAATGCTGGCAAGATGGGAATTTGCTGGAAAATTCCCTCTTAGAGAAAGCCCTTCGCAATACCTATAATTTTTCTAACCTGACGATTTCGCCAGTAAAGTCTGTTCCTGGGCCAATCATCAGCGCGCTCAAAGGATTCATCAGAGATTTCTTCAACGAACCCACGGTCCATAATGAAGCCCATTCTCTTGTTAAAAGCATTCGTGAAAAGATGGGGGAATTAAAAGACCAGCTTGAGGGTTTCTATCATTATCGCTCTCGCTACCCCTTCATCAGCCAGCTACAGCCGATCACCCAGCGGATAGATAGCCTGCTGCAGAATAATTATGAGTATTTCACCTCGGTTAATGGCTTTCCGGAGGATGTTGATGGCTGGTTGGAACTCAAAGAAGAAGAGATTGATCCATTGGTCAGTTTTATGAAGGGGCATAAGCAGGAGATTTTTGACCAGTTGGTGGATTTTGTCAATCAGAACAAGCCTGATTTTACCAATGGTGAACTGGCGAAACTTCAAACTTACCTTGAGGATCCAAAAATCTATATTGGCAACAGGTTGCGGCAAGCCAGGACGGATATGGAAGCAATCCGAAAGGCTCTGGAAAGCAGGTTGCTTAAAGCGCGCCAAACGGCGTTAGAAAAGATTGATGAATTGCAGGAAAGCATGCATCAAATGGAAGACTTTCAAAAGCTGGACCAATCAGATCAGCAGCGCTTTGACCAATCCTTTGAGCAAATCCGCTACACCATTCAATCACAATCCCTTTCTGTGAGTATTCGAGATAAAGTGGAAAAATATGATGTCAATGAATATTCAACGCTACTTACAAAGGTCAAACGCTTGGTAAACCCGCCTAAAGTGGATGATGGAGATGATGAGCCGCCCCTTGAGGTTCAGGTCGTTCATGTCAGCAGTCTCAACATTCCTGCCCCCAAGAAAATTCTTGAGGATGAGGATGACGTTGAGGAATACTGCGATATCCTGGAAGAGACCATGCTTAAGGCAATCCGTGATAACAAACACATCAATATTTAATTAGCAGAGGGAAACCAATTTATGGACACCAACGCACTGAAGAAGTTTGCCCAGGAAGCCCGGCGTGAACTGTTGGAGCAGGTTGAAGCTCGCCTGGAGCAGGTATTGCACACCGACAGTGTTGAACTCCGTGAAAAGCTGGGGGTGGTCAACGAATTACGCGATCAGCTAAAGAAAAAGAGCAAAGAGAACCTGATTGAAGAAGTCGCCTACACCTGGTTCAACCGTTTTTGTGCCTTGCGTTACATGGATGTCAACCACATCACCAAAATGGGTATTGTATCGCCGATGCCCAATTTCACCCAACCCGAGATCCTCCAGGACGCCAAACAGGGCATCTTTGATAAGGATTGGCGCTTGGATAAGTCTCGAGTCCAGGGTTTATTGAATGGGACCATTCCCTCTACCAACCCCGAGGGGGAAGCTTATCGATTACTGCTGGTCGCAGTCTGCAACAGTTATGCAGAGGAGATGGATTTTCTCTTCCCAAGGATAGAGGACTATACCGAACTGCTCATGCCTGAGGATCTGCTTTCAACCCAATCTGTGCTCCATTCGGTCAGGGAAGCCCTCACTAAAGAGGTTTGTCAGGATGTTGAGGTGATCGGCTGGTTGTATCAATTCTACATTTCTGAAAAGAAGGACCAGGTAATGGGTCAGAAGGGGAAAGTGGCTAGCGAAGATATTCCTGCTGTCACTCAGCTTTTTACTCCCCATTGGATCGTCCGGTACATGGTAGAAAACTCCCTGGGCAGGTTATGGCTCCTAAACCACCCCAGATCCAAGATACGAAATCAAATGGAATTCTATATCGAGCCCGCTAAACAAGAAGAAGAATCCCTTCTCCCTGAGGGAGAAGGTCAGGATGAGGGGGGAGATGGGAATGAGGGTGAGGGGTCTTTTCTCAAGGTAGACTCTCCTGAAGAACTGAAAATCCTTGATCCTGCTTGTGGGAGCGGACATATCCTCACCTATGCCTTTGTCCTGTTGTATGCCATCTATGAAGAAATGGGTTATGATCCCATCAGCATTCCTCAATTGATCCTTGAAAAGAACCTTTATGGGATCGAGATTGACAAACGCGCGGCGATGCTGTCCAGCTTTGCCTTGATGATGAAAGCGGTTGAGAAGGATAAACGATTTTTAACAAGAGAAGTTCAGCCCAATATTCTTGAAATGGAAGATGTCAGTTTTGAACCAAAAGAAGTCAAAGCCTACATGGCGAAGGTGGGGGAGGACTTATGGACCCAGGATCTCTGGCTTGGCTTGCAGCAGTTTGAGAATGCCAAGACCTTTGGCTCACTGATCCGCCCAGTGCTAAAGGATGTTCCTGAGCTGCGAGAGCGTTTGAAGATGAAGGGAGTTTTTGAGGAGCTTTTCCTGGCAAACACCAATAAGAAAGTCCAGAAAGTGCTGAAGATGTCGGAGTATCTCAGTCCGAGGCATCAAGTTGTCGTGGCTAATCCACCATATATGGGAGGAAAGAATCTAAATAAAATATTAAAGGATTATGCAAGAGATAATTTTCCTGATAGCAAATCAGATTTATTTGCTATGTTTATTGAACATGGTTTTGAATTGATCAAAGACTATGGCTATAACGCTATGGTGACTATGCAGAGCTGGATGTTTTTATCATCCTTTGAGAAAATGAGAAAAAAACTTCTCGATACAGCAACTATAGAATGTATGGTGCATATGGCAAATATGGTGATGGGGATTGCCTTTGGGACAGCTGCTACGGTATGGATAAATCAGTATAAACCAAAGTTAGAAGGTCAATTCTCATATGTGAATTATGAGGATTTAGACAATGAAAATAAGCCAACCGAATTTCCAGTTAAAAATGATAGATTAGCTACAGCTTCTGCAACGGACTTCAAGAAGATCCCCGGCGCGCCGATTTCATACTGGCTTCCAAGAAGAATATATGAGATTTTTGAAAAATCCAATTCACTAGATAATTATTATAATTTTCAAATTGGGATGATCACAGGAAATAATCAAAAATATATTCGCAATTGGTATGAGGTGAACTTAAGAGATATAGGTTTTGGTTTTTCATCAAGATCCCTAGCAAAGGCTTCTCTAAAAAAATGGTTTCCTTATGCAAAAGGCGGAGGTTTTCGAAGGTGGGCAGGTAATAGAAGTTTCGTAATTAATTGGGAAAAGGATGGTTACCAATTACAAAATACGCTTGATCCAACGGGAAGTAGAATTTGGGCTCATAATTTTAATTTAGATATGATTTTTAAACCTTCAATAAGTTGGAATTCGGTTACATCCAGTGATAATAGTTTCCGTTATTTCCCGGAAGGTTTTCTATTTGATTCAGCTGGAGGAATTTGTCAGCCAGTTAGTCGCAATAATTTGTCAAATTTATTAGGTTACTTGAATTCTCCTTTTGCTGACATACTTTTACCAATTGTAAATCCAACAATTAATTTGCCACCTGGCTACCTTGGAAAACTACCTTATAAAGAAGTTAATTGTGAAGAAATAACTGAAAGGCTCATTAGCTTGACAATGGGAGATTGGGATTCTTACGAA
>JAYELT010000112.1:0-10408 GCA_034717715.1 Chloroflexota bacterium
TAATGAGAATCATTTTTATGCCATTCCGGTTCACCCCCACGTGTGTGGGGAATACCCATTCCATCATTGACACGGATAAGCTCAACCAGGTTCACCCCCACGTGTGTGGGGAATACGAAACAAGCCTACGAGTTATAAAAAGTGGGCTAGGTTCACCCCCACGTGTGTGGGGAATACATATTAACGTGTAATAGTCAATGGTAAGTATAAGGTTCACCCCCACGTGTGTGGGGAATACTACGGCGCACGCCCTCTCAATGGTCATAGTCGCGGTTCACCCCCACGTGTGTGGGGAATACTCTATGTTAACATTTGGTAACTGATGATTGATTGCCATTCTTTCATATCTTACTTGAGAAATGAACAAGATGATTTTCAGGAATATTTGTTAATTCGTCTCATTCTTCTTTCATAATGCGCTTTACTTGTGCCGGGGTCAGATCTTCTTTGATTTCCTCAATGAGTTGTAATCCTTCATGGCTTACGACCCTTCTTTTTAATGATCCTGCTATGCGCATTTGGAAGTGCTGCTCATTATTGGTGTTCCAAGCCTGAAATACACGACCAGTCCGCTTACGGGTGACACATTTTTCCCACAGCAGATCACGCACTCTTGCAGAGACATGACCCACAAAAACACCAGCGGAAATTTCAAGCAACCATCGGGTTAATTCTCCACGCAAGGACTTGGGAACTTTTTCCAATGTCATAATAACCATGCTATACATCCTCTACCTGTGAGTTGATCTGGGGCTGCCACCAATAATCCGATAGCGAAAAATCATCACTCGTGAATTCTATTCCATCTTCAGGTGTTTTTACATCCAGTAATTCATCAATATCCGGAAGGATACGGTGTAAGAGCCTGGTTTCACGAATTCGCTCTCGACAAGCCTGACGCGTGCGAGAGCTGATATTTAATTTATCTTCTGCGGCAGTTTCAAAAGCAACAGGTATAGATAATTCTGTTTTGTAAAGGTCAGCAATGTCATAGACAAATGAAAGCTGCCAGCCAGTATGCAGAAACCCCAGCCCAGGTGAATACCCCCCGGAGACAATACCGGCATGGCAAACGCCATAGAGTACAGCATTGGCAGCCGATATGGCCCGATTGATCGGATCTGAATTGTGCCAATTTTTACGATCATAATTGCGACCATGCCATTCAACGCCAAAAGCTTTGCTGGCTAGCTGGTAAGCGGTTCGCATACGCGAACCTTCCAAGCCTCTGACCTGGTCAATGGATAAATCGGGGTCCAGCTTGTGACCAAAGCGCTTTTCATACATTTTTTTGACAACATTTGTTCGTTTGACCGGATCGCTGACCATTTTGGCCTGGTGAAGCAAATGACGAGATTTTCGTGTCTCTCCAGTACCTTGCGCGTAGAAATGTGTCCCGTCCTGTCCACACCAAACAATGCTGCAACCATTTCCACCACAAACAGAGACGGCTGCATGGGTCATGCTGGTTCCGGGACCGAGTAAAAGTACACATAAATTAGCAACAGGGACAGGCGTCCGACCGGTTTCTTGTAAAACAAGCAGCGCGTTGTCCCTGCGCTCAATCACAGCATGTTCAATATAGAGATAACTGAGGCTATCCCGAAGTTTAGGGAGTTCGTGTAGATTTTGCATTTTTTTACCTCGATTCGGGTTTAAGATTGTTTAATTGTTAATGTACAAAGATATTGATAAAGATTCGACATCAAACACGTGCCAATGAGAGAAGCCCACAGCCAAAGCCTTTAGCTGGTCCAATCCCCTGTTGTATTGCTGCATTCAATAATTCTGGTGACTCTACGATCAATAATCCATCAAAATCAACAAAGTTAAAGGTCCCACGGTGTTTTTTGTGGTCTTGTTTTGAAGCCAAGTTGAATTCCCGCCATGCTGTTGCTCTCATGTCTATTTGATTCTTGACGATCGAAAACCCATGCTGTTCCCCTTTGCGCTGGAGCCATTTTATTCGTTCACCTTCTTTATAAAGACCAATTCGTTTATGGCTTTTCGGGTGGCGTTTGCTGGGGTTGGCACGCAGCCGAAACCGGAACACCTGACCGGGTGTGAATAACAACTCACCGAAAGTTTTTACCTGCGGAATTTCCAGGAGATAAGAAGGTTTTAAGATTGACCAATCAGGTTTGATGGTTGATTGAACGAGTAAAGAACCTAATCGTTCACCATCGAGCCTGAAAAGGACACGTTCCGTCTCATGGTCATAAGCTGGAAAAGCAAGCATGATGGATCGGTGAAGCTCATAAGGGTTGCCTTTGTCAATATTTGCCTGGCGGCTGCGGGGGTTCAGGATGAGTTTACTCAGATACATCAGCCACCTCCTCCAAACAGTGATCAGGCACAGGGATGTGTTTGATATTCAATCTGCGTTGACTAAAAGCGCGTGGACTGAATGAAATCGGTCGGTCGCGCTGAAGGATGGAGCCATTCTGATCTTCAAGCACGAGCTGCAGCTTATTTGTTTTGCTAAGTGTTTTTTTGGTGTGCAGGTATGGGAAATCCATCAAAACTTGTTCAAGGCTGCGTTGATAATGCAAACCATCTTTGAGCCAGACTGGTTTTGAGGAAGGGAAAGCGCGGCGCCCCAGATAAAGAAGCCATTTGGGATGTTGAATCGCGGCGTAGTATCGTTCTAACTGCCGATCATCTTCTGATTCAAGGCCGGCAAGAAAGGCGGCATCAGACAGGTAGTAGCGGTTTGAAATAGAGGGATTGTCTGCGATTTTACCAACGGCGGTATAAGCATTTTGTGCGGTCTGAAAGTCTTTCATCACCACCCCGGGATGGTCTGCGCGGACACCGATACGAAGCGTTTCAAATATCTCCAGGTTGGCATCGCGCGGCTTTCCCAATGCTGAGCAAAGCAGTCCGATAATGCCGCTGCGGGTTGGGAAGCGTAAAGTATCTCTTACAGAGAATAAGCTCTGCACACCCCATGCTTGCATGGGTGCCTGCAGGCGTAATAGGAGTACACTGGTCATATTATTGCTCCTGTGGGAGCGCCTGCTGGACAGCCTCGATGAGTGCTGCAAGAGAAGCCACCTGCGCATCTTTGAGATAGGTGAGTTCATGTGTATCATCCAGCAGGATGAGGGCTGGTTTGGCAGGCTGATCTGGATCGCCATATACGGTATTCAACTGTGCCCAGTGCCTTTCAAGTGCTTCAATGGAGCGAGCCAGGATGCCCTGTTCGTGAAATTTTTTGATTGGTTTTTCGAAAGCATTTGCCAGGCTCCAGGCCTGCCCGTCCTCGCGCACAACAGCTAGGACAAGTGCAGGGGGCGTTTGTGCGGCGAAAGCATTCTGTTTTCCAGTGGGAATTGCCTTAACGAGTGAAGAAGTGAATCCGGCGATGGTTTTCTGGGCCAGTTTAATATCCCCACCGAGGTTGGAAGTCAATTGATCCCAATCAATGGCTGCGTAGCGGTAAAATGTTGCTGCGTTAAAGCCCGTAGTACCCATCATACCTGCTCCAGCATCTTCCTCAGTTTGAAGGTCGTCCACAGCCGTGAAGAAGTCCATTTCCATGTTAATGCGGTGCGTGGAGATGGCATGAGCTACCTGGCAGGATGCCTCAAGGCAGAGTTTGGGATCGGAAGCCAACATACGGCCAAATAGGGCAATGTCAGGTGCGCTGTTGCGATCAGAAAATTGTTTTTGGTATTGTTTCACAAGGGTGGAAAACTCTCCCTTTAACGAAAGTTCCCATTCTTGCAGCAGACCGTTAACGATAGTTTCTTTTTCTTCTTCACTGACATAGAAGAGGACTGAACTACGTGAGGGACTTTTCTTATCCATCCCGCCGAGAAGTTCCCCGGTAAATTCTCGAGATACTTTTTCTGCTTCATCTTCGGGCTTACCAGCGGCAATTAACTTGTCAAAAATAAAAACAGACAGTAATTTTGTGCGATCTCCAGGAAGTACTCCCGTAAATTTTGCAAAATCCGGATGCAGGCGGATGGCACGTTTGATGCATTGGCTGGAGACACGTGCGCGGCGTACGCCGCCAAATTCGCAATCTTTGGGCATATTGGTATCATCCCGGTTCAGGTTGGCGGGGGGGAAAGATTGGATAACGTGGAACTCAATTTTTGTGGACATTTTATGACTCCTTTGAATTTGTCATTTGATTAGCTTCTTCTGTTGGTTCGGACTGGTACCCCCAGAATCCACGGGCCCAGCGTTTTTGAACATATTGGTCAGGATGCTCCCATGCTAACAGATCTTTGCGGAGCTGTTCCCAGTTAATGAAAACATTATCTTTTGATCTGATGAAGCTGACGGATTGCCGCAGCAGGACTGGCAGATCTTCCCTTTCGGCGCGCAGTAAATTGACAAAACGGCGCTCTGTAGCTTCGATGCGTTCCCCTGCCGCCCTGCGCATGTGGTTGCCCATATTGCCGGTTTGGCCAGCTTTGGGGTGGCTGGCAAATAAGGCTGCCAGAAGCGCACAGGTATCCAGCATCTTATCGCTGGGGTTTTCCCCAAGATAGGGGAGCACAATGGGATAAGCTTCGATTGGATTCTGTATTGCACGGCGAAGCGTAGCTAATTTTCCCCGGTCCGGTGCATTTTTATCGGCGAGCGCTTCAAGCCTGACGACAAGAGGATGTTTTTCTTGATTAATCATTAACGATATCCTTTCCCAGTAGTGGTAACTTTTCTTTGAGGTTCTTTTCCAGAATCGACCTGGCCCGAACGCTGGCTTTCAATACGGCAACTGACTCGCCTGAAAGACGAATTGCGTGTGCGAGGGAACCCCTGGCAGCGGATTGAATGCTTCTTTGCCACTGCACCAAACTGTTCTCACGATCTTCTAGCAGATGGTTGATGAGATCGTAGAAGTTCGGTTCGAGTGCTGCCCAGTAGACAGCTTCGGCATTGATGTGATTGATCAAGTTGTTGCGGTCTTTTTTATCCGGCTTTCTACCATCTTTATGGTCGCTTGTGAATGATAAAACACCATCTGCCAGTGCAGCTGTTGCCCCATAAAGGCCCCTGCGGATCTTTTCGGCTGAATCCAAACAATCACTGATGTCGATAATCAAATCGTTGTTTTCCAACAGGACGACAGGGATAGGGAATACCGCTTCAGTATAGAAGTGCACTTTCTGTTGACTCGCTTCCTTTGCCATACCAGCCCCTTTGATGGTGAATAAGCGGTCAGCTAGATAATCTTGTGATACAAGTTCGTACAAATGGTCTATCGCTTGAGGTGGGCGATTATCTGCATCAGGGGAGATCATTTTTCTGTATTGAAGCAAAATATCATAATCGCGCCACATCAGTTTCCCTTCTCTGGCCCGAATGAAATATCCATTACGGTTATAGGCAAACCAGGGGAAATAATCTTGTTTGATCCGCAGTCCCGCACGCATTTTAATGTTGCGAATCAAACTGTCGTTGTCCTGAATCAACTCAATCTTCCGTCCCGGCCAGGTCAATATGTCCATCAACCCAAAAGGAAGATAAGAAGTTTTATTATTTTCTTTGACAAGCAGGCGACCTTCAACACTATAAGGAATATCCGATTCCCAGATTGGGCGGTCATTTTCCCCGGAGTTCACATCATCAATCTCAGGATACGGCAGTAAGTTTAACAGGAGTGTTTCAAACATGTTTTTACCCTCAAGGTAAAATGATAAACCATTTGCGATGTTTGAAGCACTGAAATAATCTCTACCCATCAGGCGTCCACCAGCGCCATAGTAATGGGCAGGTAAGAGGAACTGAGCAGCCTGTTCAGGGGTAAAAGCAAGACCTTCCTCTATCGTATGATGGTCGAATAAGGTGATTGTGTTCCCTCCTGTCCCCCCAGAAAAATGAGGCATCAACTTCATAGCTGTCCCTGTGAACTCCCCTTCTTTTTTTTCCTTAATAGGTGTTTGGAGGAATGGAAAACGCTTATCAAATAGATTGAAGCGATGCTTCCAGGATTGGAAATAGTCTAAGAAGAGAGATTCTTCAAAATTTCCTTCTTTAAAGAGATTCATCCAGTTATCATGGTCAGCTAATACGATGCCATGTTTGGAATAAACACTCAGTAGAAGCGCTTCAACTAAAAACATCATGGAATTGTTGATGATGGGAATTGCTGAGGACAGGGACTCGATACGATGCGCGTTGAGGATCAGGTCTGCCAGGCTGACGGTTTGATTTTCACCACTGCTGCTGAAGCAGTCAATCCACTTTTCTTCCAATAAGTTGTAAGATCCCATTAATCACCACCTCCTTTCTGAAATGTAAATCCAATTTCTGGTGATAGTATCATAATATATCCTCCTAATTGTGTTTGCTCATTGGTGAATTTTAAGAAATTCTGATGTTTATGGAAGGGAATGTATTGCTTGATGTCTTCAGCTTCAGCAAGGATTGCCTTAATTAAATAGATCTGGCTGATTGAAATTTCGTTTTGTGAAAGTTCTTTTTGCACGGTATAGTTGAATTGTTCAAGGTTTTTTGGGACAGGTTTCTGAAGATTCATATCAAAAAACAATTCATTTTCTTTGTTCGCAAATAGGCAGGGTACGCGAATTCCTAAATCACCGTCTCTGGTTTTTGCCTTTAAGTGACTGAGCACATTGATGTCATCTTCTTCCCGCAGGTTCTTTTTGGTTTTAGTCAACAAATGTTTGTGATCTGGTGCTTCTATTGTTGTAAATCCTGCTTTATTGGATTTATAGGTGCTGATTCCAGTCTCTTCATTTTGCCATTCCTGGAGAATGGAAAGGAATTCATGCGGTACATTCGTAAAAAGTTCTTTGCTGGAATAGACAAATTCAATTAGCGAGCGTGTTTCTTCAATGACTTTCAGGGTTTGGATTCCTTTTAAATGGTAATATGTTCGGAGCAAGGTGCTTTTACCGTAGAAGGGGTCCCTCTCTCCAACCATTGGAAGACCTTCACTATTCTTGTCTATATCCAAAATCAACAACTCAGGATGTTGAATCTTCTCCGGTCGTGTCCCTTTGCGGTCATGGCGATGAAGCCTTCCAGCGCGCTGAAGCATGAGGTCAATGGGGGCCAGTTCTGTGATCATCAGATCGAAATCCAGGTCAAGGCTTTGCTCAATGACCTGGGTCGCGATGACTATCGCCTTTTGCGGGCGCTGCCCATTTTCTTGCGTTGCTTCTTTACCGAATTTGGTGAGCACTTTATTTTCTATCTCCTGCCGCCATCGATAGGGAAAACGTGCATGGAAGAGGATAAGGTCATCATCCGGAACAATTTGTCTCTCTTTTATCCGTATGTAAAGTTCTTGTGCCATGCGGACGGTGTTGCAAATAACAGCAGCGCAGCCGCCTCCGGATAATCTTCTTTCAAGGATGTTTTCAAGCGCATCTTCCGCGATCCAATGCAATATTATTTCACGCTCGGGATGTTTCCATTCTAAAGGTGTGACCAATGAACCTTTCTCTGCATTTGCCAGTGTGACACGCGGGTAATGATCATCATCAGGGATTTCTTCCTTGATCAGATTGCAGTAGTGAGAAATAATTTCTTTTCTTGTTTCCTCCGGCAGTGTGGCGGAGAGGATGATCACGGATGCACCCAAAGCGCGCAGCCATTCAAGAAGCCGGTGGAACAGGGTGTTCATATAGGTGTCATAAGCATGAACTTCATCAAAGATAACAACTTTGTTCTTAAGCCCGAACAGGCGTACGAAGAAATGTTTGGTTTGCAGGATGCTGAGAAAAACCTGATCAACCGTACCAACGCCAAATGGTGTCAACAACGTTCGTTTACGGTTATTCTGGAACCAGTCAGATGCAATTGCACTTTGTACTTCCTCTTCACCGACTTCCTTCACAAGAACGGCATTGACGTCTTCGTTCCAACGTGCTTGTCCATGCGCTAAAACAAGATTAACCAATTGATCTTTGTAACGATTTTCAAGAACATCCTTGGAGCGATGATAAAGCTGGTTGCTGGTGGCCTGGGTGGGCATGGCGATATACATACCGCTGCCGTAACTCTTTTGCAGCCATTGGTCAGCCAGATACATGGCAATTTCTGTCTTACCGATACCAGTAGGCGCCTCGACGATCATAATAAAGGGGGCTTGTGGATCAAACTTCATGTAGGCAGTGATGGCTTGCTGCTGTAAGTCACGAGGCTTTTCCCAACCTTTAAAGTGATACATTTGTTCAAAAGTTTGCATTTCCCCTTGTGAACGCCAACCAATCCATCCGACCTTTTTTAGAATTTTTACAGCTTTGTTGTACGCCTTATGAAAATATTCGACCGGGTCCTGCCATTTGCTCTGGTAAGGGAAGAATTCTTTGTTGGAGGCAATCCAATCGGCTACACAGATGATGCCGCTGAGCCAGGTGGTGAATGTGTTTCGGTCTTCAGTCGATTCGATTGATGGGAGCGTTTCTTGTGGTATTGTAAGCACCTGACGCAGGATTTCATCATATTTATCGCGAACAGCATTCCACTCTTGATGCCCATACGATAATGAGTGAATCTGACGATAAAAAGTATCCCATTTGCCGTGATGTCCGCTGACAGCAATTTCGACAGCTTTAGATATGTTTTCTTTTTGTGAAAGATACTTTCCACTCAGGAGGCTATGATGGGCTGGTGACGGGTAGGAATCCATCCCTAAGCCAGATTTGCGGATGGCTTGTATGAGGGATTGATTACCTTTCTCAATCTTAATTTGAAACACCGGGGCAGCCTTGCCAATATCATGCAGCCCTATCCAATAAGCTAAAAAATGACCAAAAGTGTCTTCAGGCAGGTTGAAAAAACTTACCATTTCTTTTTTGATACTGTTAGAAAGAGAGTGATCCCACAGCGCTAACCCGACAGCTGCACTCTCCAGTAAATGGTAGATCAGCAGATGGATTTCTTCTGGGTGTTCTCGATTTGATTTTGCCCAGAGAAGTTTGATTTGGGTATCAGTATTTGCCATCTTCTCTCCTCTTTTGCATCATTTCTTCTCTAAGTCCTATGGGAGATAAAACTCCACAATCACCTGTCAAGGGTCGAATCCTGTAAGGCAATACTTGGTTTTCACGGAAAATTCTTTTCATGCTAATCCCCCATTGGCTTGACACAGTATCATGATGGATGTGGGCACTATGCTGCTCGTGCTTAGCACGTTCTAAAGTGAGAAACAAAAAGACATTCTTGGTTCTTTTTGCGTGCAATGGATTCCCCAGTTTGTAATTTTCAATCGATTTGGATTAGGAATGAACAACTGAATTGTTCTTCAGCTTTCCGCCCAAAGCAAAATCAAAAGTTGGATTTCTATATGAATTTTACCATTAAATTTTCTTATATTCAGGAGATATCGTTTGATGGATTCGCAATTTACATGCCAATCTGAATTAACAGTTTGACCTTTCATATCGAAAGGTTTTGCACGGGAGAGGATATAAGGTTGTGGTATGTTGCGGAATATAATTGGCACCTTGGAGCACTTTTTTCCTTTACCTTGACATACTACATTTTACATAGGTTAAAGATCGAGACCTTGTTATAATGCTTAACAGCCTTGTATAGAACTTTGATTCGGATCAATAGCCAAATCTGAAATAGAATTTTCCGCTGTGTTGTTGCATTTTTATTCTCTGAAATCATCTACTCGTCTTTATAGTGAAACTATTTTGACATGAAGACAAATTAACTTTTCATGAGAGAATTATCATGTAAGAGATTATTTGGCAATGGGAGGTTCAACATGATGTCACTTTTTGAAGGTATGGATAAGCTCGATAAACTGTTTGTCGTCTGGGCGTTTCTGTTCCAGATCATTCTTATTATTCATTTTGCGAGATGAGAAAAACATTGAATTCCTTGGTTATTTTCATTGCAAAGGGGTTCCAATTCCACCAATTTCTGATTTCATTCATCAAGAGATCATCCTCGATGAAGAGGAGTGGGATGCATATAAGGAAGAAATCAAGACCCATCCAGATGAAATTGACCTTCTTGATGCAAAAGCCTTTGCGAAATCCATATTATCGAAGCTTGAATAGAAGGTGATGGTGAAAAACGCAAACAACTACATAGTTGGGATATTTCAAGATGTAGAAATTATAATAATGGTAGAGTGCGGGTTTTAACCCGCAAATGAAGATTTAAAGGCGAGATTGCTTCCTTCCAGGACGCTTCGCAGTCACTTTGTTCGCAATGACAAGTTCTTGTCAATATACTATACTACCCCTATTCACTACTGCCCCACGCACAATTCCCTGTTCTTACTCAACAATCAATTCAACTGCTTCAAGTGCCTGCCGCAGGCGTGGATCCCCACGCGGATCCTCACCAGTGAAAAAATCAGGACTTGGATACCCAAGTGAAATGAAAAGGGGTTGCCCTGCCGGATCAAAAGGCTGCTGGATCACCACGCCATCAAAACTGGCGGATGATGCAAGCGACC
>JAYELT010000113.1:0-10368 GCA_034717715.1 Chloroflexota bacterium
ACAAGTTTTGAAATTATTTCGAAGATTAATTCTTATTATACATCAATTTATTTTTCTGCAATATTGGAGAGAAACTCTAATTGATTCAATGATGTTAATTTGTCCTGGACACCGTACAACAATACCTTGACAAATCTCTACTATTAAAATATGATATATAATATATAATATAAGTAGAAATTATAGAATATTAAGTCAAATTCATAAATGATCAGCGGGAGTATTTATAAGCCAATTTCTGGTTAGAGGTCCTTGAAGAATTCAATATGCTGTTGTCTTTAACCATTATTACCAATCTATTTGTAAAACATCATACGGGATCCCGATCCAGATTATTAAATTGGACACCATGAATCTACATCTTTACTTTTTGCTAAGACAGAAAAATTTGAAGCGTGGTGGTTATTGCATTCAGAATCATGGGGGGAAGGAGGTTCTATTAAAAAAAAAGAAAACCTGTAGGTAGATAAGTTTTGTTGCACATCATTCTATTAATATTTAAAAATTAAGGAGTCAAAAAAGATGAAAGACAGAACGATGAAAGAATTTATTGGCGAAGTTTTCGGAACGTTTATACTGGTCCTGCTCGGTGATGGCGTAGTTGCAAATGTTGGTTTGGCCCCCAGGCTTGCTGGCGGTGCTTATAACTGGAACACCATCACTATCGGCTGGGCCTTTGCAGTGATCATCGCAGTGTATGTTTCCGGTGGTGTTTCTGGCGCGCACATCAATCCAGCGGTAACGCTTGCTTTGGCTTTCAAACGCGACTTCCCCTGGAAGAAAGTTATTCCCTACATTATTGCCCAAATGATCGGCGCTTTCCTGGGTGCAGCCGCTGTTTACTTGGTCTATCGTGACGGCCTCATTGCAGCTAATATGCCCAATGTCTGGTCAACTGGACCTGGCGCTGTTTTCCAAGAATCATTCTTCCAGGCTGTTCAAGCGACAGGCGTCGGCTCTTACAGCATGGTGACTGCCAGTATTGCTGAATTCTTTGGCACGATGGTGCTGTTGTGGGGCGTCCTCGCCTCTGGAGATGCTAAGAACATGGGTCTCAAGAATAATTTAGGTGCCTTTCTGGTTGGTTTCACCGTCCTGGCAGTTGGTCTGTCCCTGGGCGGCCCCAGCGGCTACTCCATTAACCCAGCTCGTGACCTTGGCCCCCGCCTCTTTGGTGCACTGGTTGGCACAAAGGATCTCTTCGATGGGCTCTACTGGCTGATTCCGCCTGTATTAATCCCCGCCATTGCAGGACCGATTGGGGTTGTTCTTTATGATATGTTCATCTCAAAGAATCTTCCCAAAGGCGAGTAACGATGAAAAAGCTAATCAATAACCCAGAAGAAGTTGTATTAGAGGAATTTAAAGGAATTGAACTTGCCCATCCTGATCTGGTCAAAGTCCATTACGACCCGGATTATATCGTGCGCGCAGATGCACCTGTGAAAGGAAAAGTTGGTCTCGTCTCTGGCGGTGGCAGCGGTCATGAACCCATGCACGGCGGTTTCGTCGGCATGGGCATGCTTGATGCTGCCTGCCCTGGGGCTGTATTTACAAGCCCGACACCCGATCAAATGTTAGAAGCAACCAAAGCAGTCGACGGTGGGGCAGGAGTATTGCATATCGTCAAAAACTATACAGGCGATGTTATGAACTTTGAAATGGCTGCAGATCTTGCAAAAGCTGAAGAAATTGATGTTGAAGCAGTTGTTGTAAATGATGATGTTGCTGTAAAGGACAGCCTGTACACTGCTGGCCGACGAGGTGTTGGCCTGACTGTGCTAATAGAGAAACTTGTAGGTGCAGCCGCAGAAGAAGGACGCTCACTGAAAGAAGTTGCTGATTTGGCACGGAAAATTAATGGACAAGGCCGCAGCATGGGCATGGCATTAACTTCCTGCACTGTCCCACATGCTGGAAAACCGACCTTTGATCTGCCTGAAGATGAAATGGAAATTGGCATTGGCATTCATGGTGAACCGGGCCGCGCTCGGATGAAAATTAAACCAGCGGATGAGGTTACAGAAATGCTCATGACCCCCATCATTGAAGACATACCCTATAAGTCGGGTGATGAGGTGCTGTTGTTCGTGAACAGCATGGGTGGAACACCCCTGATTGAGCTTTACATCCTCTATCGGAAAGCTGTTGAGATTCTCGAAGCTAAGGGCATTAAAGTTGTCCGCAATTTAATTGGCCCCTATATCACGAGTCTTGAGATGGCCGGCTGTTCATTCACACTCTTGAAGATGGATGACGACCTGATCAAACTTTGGGACGCACCGGTGAAAACCGCCGGAATGCGGTGGGGAGTGTAAGAAAATTTACGTTGATTAATAGAGTCTGGATTTTTAATCCAGACTCTATATTTAGAGAGGTTTAAGTGACTGTTACAAAAAATAACGTTCTTGAGTGGATTCAAGCCTATGCACAAGTCATCGCCGAAAACAAAGATTATCTAACAGAACTGGATTCACCCATTGGCGATGGAGACCATGGCGCAAACATGCATAGGGGTTTCGGTGCTGTCCTTGATAAATTACCAGACAATGAAAACAAAGATATCGGTAAAATTTTGATGGGCGTTGGTATGTCCTTACTCTCAAAGGTTGGCGGTGCCGCTGGTCCTTTGTATTCTACGGTATTTATCCAGATGGGAAAGTCTATTGACGGAAAAATGGAATTTGACTTAACAGACTGGGTGAATGCGCTTGATGCAGCTACCGAAGGCGTCGTAAGATTAGGAAAAGCCTCTCCGGGGGATAAAACCATGGTTGACGCGTTAACCCCGGCAGTACAAGCCCTTAAGGATGCCTCCCAACAGGGATTGACACTCAGGGAAGGATTGAAAAAGTCGGCAAAAGCAGCAGAAGAAGGCATGATTGCCACAATCCCACTTGTAGCCCGCAAGGGACGCGCCAGCTATCTGGGCGAACGAAGCGCCGGTCATCAAGATCCTGGTGCCACTTCAACTTTTATGCTGCTGGATACCGCCGCAAAAACATGGGCAAATTCATAGTGGAAAATACTAAACCAAAATTAGGTAAAAAGGAGACAATAATGGCAAAATATGCAGTTGCAATCGATCAAGGTACGACCAGCACCCGATTTATGATCTTTGATCATAAAGGTGCTGTTGTTGGTGTAGATCAAAAAGAGCACGAGCAAATCTATCCCAAACCAGGCTGGGTGGAACATGATCCATTAGAGATCTGGCAAGCCACGCAAGATGTGATCAAAGGTGCCATTGAGAAATACAAGATTGACATCAAGGACATCGCAGCCTGCGGTATCACCAACCAGCGTGAGACGACCATTGTATGGGAAAAAGCAACTGGTAAACCTATTCACAATGCGATTGTCTGGCAGGACACCCGCACAGATAAAATCTGCGACGCTCTGGCCAAAGATGGTGGACAGGATCGCTTCCGCGAAAAAGTCGGGTTGCCCTTAGCAACCTATTTCTCTGGTCCAAAAATCAAGTGGATGCTTGAAAACGTGGAAGGCGCCCGTGAGAAAGCGGAAAAAGGTGAGCTGCTCTTCGGTAATATCGACACATGGGTAATCTGGAATCTGACTGGTGGCCCCAAGGGCGGTGTGCATGTCACCGATGTGACCAACGGTTCCCGCACGATGTTGATGAACCTTGAAACCCTGGACTGGGATCCTGACATGTTAGCAGTTATGGACATCCCACGCTCTATGTTACCTGCCATTAAGGCTTCTAGCGAAGTCTATGGTTATGCCAAGAACAGCGGCCTGGACGGCATTCCCGTCGCCGGTGACCTGGGCGACCAACAGGCTGCCCTCTTCGGTCAGACATGCTATGCTCCTGGTGAAGCAAAGAACACCTATGGTACAGGCTGCTTCATGTTACTCAACACCGGGACTGAACCAATCCAGTCGAAAAACGGTTTGTTGACCACCCTCGGTTACAAGATCGGGGATCAACCCGCTGTATACGCACTCGAGGGCTCTATCGCCATCACCGGTGCATTGGTACAATGGCTCCGTGACAACTTGAAGATGATTGAAAAATCATCCGACATTGAATTGCTCGCCAAATCTGTTGAAGATTCTGGTGGTATTTACTTTGTGCCCGCTTTCTCCGGTTTGTTCGCACCTTACTGGAAGAGCGATGCGCGCGGTGTTATCGTAGGTCTAACCCGCTACATTAAATCTGGACATATTGCCCGCGCTGCCCTTGAAGCCTCAGCCTATCAGACCCGCGAGGTGCTGGATGCCATGAACAAGGATTCAGGCGTCGAACTTAAAGCCCTAAAGGTTGATGGCGGCATGGTCTTCAATGAGCTCTTAATGCAATTCCAATCTGACATTTTGGGCGTTCCTGTCATTCGACCAACCGTTGCTGAAACGACAGCGCTGGGTGCAGCCTACGCTGCTGGCCTGGCCGTTGGTTTCTGGGAAGAGGTTGAAGACTTGCGTGAGAACTGGGGTATTGATAAGGAATGGCATCCCAAGATGGATGAGGAAGAACGCGCTAAGATCTATAAAGGCTGGAAGAAAGCCGTCACCCGCACATTCGATTGGGTTGAAGGCTAATCACTCGTTTTATGAAAAACAAGGGGCGACGGAAAACCGTCGCCCTTTCTTTTACTCGATTGAACTTTACAGAACTTAAACCTTGGGAGATTATCTTGAGCAAGAAGAAAGAAAATAAACCAGCAGAAGATTACCAACGACAACCATGGATCCAAAAGAACAAAGGGTTCAGGATAATTATCGCAATCAGCTTGAGTTTAGCATTATGGGTCGGTTATCAAATAATCAAAAATGAGGGAAACTGGGGCAAGGGAATTTTATGGGGATTGATTTTTGGTGGCAGCATCCTGTTGGTCTTTTATGGGATGAACGCCTTCCACAGATTAATTAATAAGGACAAAGAAGAATAATACTATCATATCTACCCAACGTAAATCCAAATGTTCGGGTGGTTAATGATGCTATTAATCAGCATTTTGGATGGGATGTTACTTACAGCATTTCTGGCGAATTCAAATCGATTTTTTGCTTCCTGGAAACAAATAATAGTATAATTTTTAAGAAACAAACAAATCAACAGGAAAATTTTAATGGTCAATATCGTTTTAGTGTCACACAGTAAAAAGTTGGCTGATGGTGTCGCCGAAATGGTAAAACAAATGACGGCCTCAGAAACGGTCAAAATTATCACCGCAGCAGGAATTGGTGAAGATAACCAGGAATTGGGTACCAACGCCATGGAAATTATGGAAGCAATTGAAGATGTTTATTCAGATGATGGAGTCCTAATATTAATGGATTTGGGCAGCGCCGTCCTGAGCACTGAGATGGCTCTTGAACTGCTTTCTGACGAAATGAAAGCCAATATCAAAGTTTGCCCAGCACCTTTTGTTGAGGGTGCTATTGTATCTGCAGTTCAAGCGGGTCTTGGGTCTGACCTAACTGCGGTTTATACTGAGGCAATGCAATCCCTGAAGCTCAAAACTGAACAACTCTGGGATATGATCGACACGTATCCAGAGGAACAACCTGCTGTAGAATCCACTGCAGACAAGGATAATAACAAACGAGAGGTCACCCTCATCGTTCCAAATGAACAAGGCTTACATGCCAGACCAGCAGTTTTATTTGTTAAAACGATCGGCAGTTATAACAGTAAAGTGATGATCAAGAATCTCACTGAAAATAAGGGCCCAGTTGCAGCAAACAGCCTGATCTCAGTCATGACCCTTGCTGCCCGCAAAGGTCATCAAGTGCATATCAGCGCTGAAGGGGAAGAAAAGGATGCAGTGATTGATGCGCTTATTGATTTATTTGATCGTAATTTTGAAGATGACTGAGTAAAAATATTATTATCAAGCAATTCTATTATAATAAATCACATAATCCCATGACTAACCTTTTGTCTTATAGTTGATTTGTATTACCATCCTAATTAATTTTCTGCGTTTTATGTTTTCTCCAAAAACTCCAATTTCTGGGAAATAGCTAATCTGATACCCCACAAATATATCGAATTTTACGCGTTTTATGGGATTGAATCATCAAAAAAGCATAAAAATGACACAAGACGCTCCAAGTTCAAACAGACCACACCCTTTTTGCAGTAGACTCTCTAAATACTAAACCAAAAGTTTCCAGACCACTCAATTTCTACCTCGACTAGATCTGCAATTAAATGCATTATCATGGATGAGATCTATCATCCTGTAAATGCATAAGTCTTAGCTTGATTTCAAGAACAAGGCTTATTATTTGAATACTTACCCTTTAGCCTTCAAAGAACAAAGATGATAATCTCAATTTTCCTAAATAAATGGGTACAAAAATTACCCTTCTTTGGGAGAATTATGAAACTTTTCTAAAAATCCCTTGATTCCACATGGTAAAGCACCTCACAATGAATGGGTAATTTTTATGATGGTTCTTCATATCCTTAAATAGCCTTATTTTCAGCCCAGACGGACAAAGAAATCATTTCCCTTTTTTTGCGTAATTTGATGCTGTATATCGCTTTTCCTTAAACTCAAAAGGCATTATCCACACGTATAATGCCTTTTGGTCAGTATCTATTATTAATTTTAAATGGTGATTTCATTAAGCGCTATGATCAGCGACTTTCACCATATTTATTTGATTACAAATTTCGATCCAATATGCCGCACTTATTCACAAATTATGCTTTTGGCATATCACGGCTTGCAATCACATTGATGCCGGTGTCGAGAACATTTTCAATTATGACATCATTGATTGCCACCGGCGCTTCCAGCTCTACTTTGCGAAGCTCAGCAAGAATATCCATAATTTTTGGCTTTGGGACTGGTTGTTCGGTGTAAACAGGAACCAATGGATGAAAACCATTCTTGACATTAACGGTTGATGCTATCATGCGTCTGGGGTCAAAGATTTCTTGCTCGGCGTAATCCAAACCAAGCTTGCAGGCATTTCCCTCAACTTGGATAATTTTGTCATTATCGAATGTGACATCAAGTTCACAACCTACTGGACAACTGATACAAATTATTCTTCTTTTTTCCACCATCTTTTTTCACTCCTATCGTGGATTAACATCAACGGTGATACTGGACGCTTTTTCAACATCAGCAAAAATTTTCGGTTTCAGGGTGATTGTATTCATTTCACCCGGACGTGCATACCGTGCTGCCCTGTGAGCAATCTGGTTTTTACCATCATGCACCTCGATCATCACGCGAGCCTCAACAGGGGCGCGAACACGCAATTGCAATTCGATCTCATCCTCTTCCAGACTGAACTTGTTGATCGTCTGGGGAACCACGTGATGAACATTGTTGCCCGCAATGACAGGAATATGAGCAGATTCGCTGGCGCGCAGCGCCATTGCAAATTTAGCTGCGCCTTTTCCGGCTTCATATCCTGCAAGTGTCACCCAATCAGCCAGGTCATATACATGCACCACATTACCTGCAGCAAAAATGCCGGGAACATTCGTTTGCCGGCTTTCATCCACAAAAGGGCCGCCTGTAATGGGGTCAATTTCAACACCTGCTTGACGAGACAGCTCATTCTCTGGGATCAAGCCGATTGAAAGCAAGAGCGTATCGCAGGGGATCATCTCCTCAGAACCGGGAATGAAATTCCATTTATCATCCACTGCAACAGTCTCCACTGCTTCAACGCGGTTCTTGCCGTGAATAAACTTTATCGTATGCTGGAAGAGCAAAGGTATATCAAAATCCTGGAGACATTGCACATAGTTTCGAGTCAGGCCTGATAAGTAGGGCAGAATTTCTAAAACACGTTCAACTTTTGCCCCCTCAAAAGTAAGGCGCCGTGCCATAATCATACCAATATCACCGGAACCGAGGATGACAACCTTCTCTCCGGGCATTTTACCTTCAATATTAACGAAACGTTGCGCTGTACCAGCCGTGTAGATGCCTGCAGGGCGCATGCCTGGAATTTGAATCATCGCCCGGGTGCGTTCTCTACAGCCCATTGCCAAAACGATAGCCCTGGCATTAATCTCAAAAAAACCATACTGCTTACTGGAAACAAAGAGTTTCCGATCAGGAGTCACCTCTAGGACGATAGTATCAAGTAAGGTCTCAACACCCAATTCAAGGCTTTCCTCAACGTAACGCTGTGCGTAGCTGGGGCCAGGTAAGTCTTCATTGAAAATCTCTAAACCAAAACCATTATGAATGCATTGAAGTAATATCCCCCCAAGTTCACCATCTCGCTCGATTACGAGGACATCTTCAGCGCCTTCCTTTTTCGCTGCAACGGCTGCTGCTAAACCGCCAGGACCGCTGCCTATTATCACAATATCATAGGTATCTTTTAATATCATCTCAGCCCTCCACCTTCTTCGTCGGTCTAAATAAGAATTCTGATCCCTTACCACGCTTCGTTATCTCTAATGGCGAGACACCCAATTCCCTTGCTAAAATTTCAACAACACGAGGTGTGTCAAATCCACCCTGGCAACGACCTGTGCCCAGCCATGTCCGGCGTTTGATTGCATCATAGGTTGTTGCAGGGAGAGGAGCGTGAATTTCCGCAATAACCTCTCCTTCAGTAACATTTTCACAGCGGCAAATGATGCGACCATAACTCGGGTCCATATCTACCAGTAACTTACGATCCTTTTGAGACATATCCTTGAAGCGTGGACGAGATGGCCGAATAGGATCCCAATCTTTTCTCTCGCGCAATTCCTCTCCCGCGTCTCTAAGAAGATCAACTACTCTTTTAGCAATTGCTGGTGAGGCTGCCAACCCGGGTGATTCGATCCCGCCCAAATTGACAAAACCTTTAACTTTTTCAGGGATTTCAATAACATAGTCCTTGTTATAATCCACACCCGGTGTCTCACAGGGGCCGTTACCCATTGCACGCAAACCTGCGAAAGTGGCGATCACGTTTTTTCTACTGAGGGAAGGCACCAGTTTCTGGGCACCTGCCCAAATCTCATCCATGCCAGGGAGTGTTGTCGAGGTGTCTTCTTTGTCCTCAATGATGTCAGCATTAGGTCCTAAGAGCGTATTCCCGTGGATTGTTGTGCTAACCAGGATACCCTTTCCCTTTTCGGAGGGTACCGGGAAGAGTACATTGTCAATTTGAACATGGGCAGGATCAAACACGAAATATTCGCCTTTGCGTGGACTTATTTTAAATTCAGGACGCACACCAGCCTGATGCATCACGAAATCAGAATAGAGCCCGGCGCAATTAACCACCCAGCGGGACAAGAAATCACCACGGTTGGTTTTAATGCCGATGATCCGATCACCTTCCATAATGAAATCTTGAAATTCTGTGTTCAACTTAACCTCAGCGCCATTTATAATAGCATTTTCTATAGCAGCAACGGTGACGGCGAAGGGATCTGTAATACCCCCAGTGGATGCCCATAAAGCACCACTGGTTTCAGGGGTAATGCTTTTCTCCCGACGGCGAACTTCAGCCCCGCTCAATAGAAGACATCCAGGAACGCCATTCTTCTTAGCTTGCTCCATTAGGACATCCAAATCGGGTAATTCGTCCTCACCGACTGCAACAACAAAGTCACCTCGTCTTTCAAAGGGGAAATTCAACTCTCCAGCAAGTTGATCCCACATTGCATTTCCCTCCACATTCATATATGCTTTGAGGGTGTTGGGCAGAGGGTCATACCCTGCGTGAACAATCGATGTGTTAGCAGCAGTTGTGCCCATAGCAACATCCGCTTCCTTTTCGATGAGCAGCACCCTGCCTTTATAGCGTGAAAGCGTGCGAGCAATGATACACCCGACCACACCACCTCCAATTACGATGAAATCATATTTCTCTTGCATAACAACCTCCATTTCTCCGTTTCGATTAATTTTTTACAAGATAACAGCCAATTATAGATAAATGCTTTACCAAATCAAAATAAAACAATATTTTAAAAGTTCATTTATTGAATAACAAAACCTCAACATAAAAAGCCTCTGAAACTTCTCATTTACCCCTATCCCCGTCCATAAACCACTTCATTAAACCACTATTCCCTTCATATTCATTTTTTCTTGAGCCTACTTACCAGACAATTTTATCATTGATTTGAAATATTCGATAAGTCACCAAGAAGTAAAAGCCAAATTTTAGACATTCTATAATTGAGTCTACTGCAAAAAGGGTGTGGTCTTTTTGAAAGTGGGGCGTCTTGTGTCATTTCTATGCTTTTTTGATGGTTCAATCCCATAAAACGCGTAAAATTTGATATATTTGTGGGGCATCAGATTAGCTATTTCCCAGAAATTGGAGGTTTTTCAGTAGAGTCATAATTAAATATACATCGCTTATTATAATTCAAATATTACCAGTTATCAGATCGATTTTATATTTCTGTAGTGC
>JAYELT010000114.1:0-3012 GCA_034717715.1 Chloroflexota bacterium
TTGAGAAAGATAAAATCGCCGGCAGCCCTGCTAAACCAAACCAGCGCGATAGAACTGGTGGAGGAGCTGGCTGCAGTGCAATCGCCAGGCTAAAAAGGAGAACCATCACCAAACCAGCACGAAAATAGGTCATGGCAGCAAAGCCGTGGGGTTCAATCTGGTTCATAGGGAAAACGCCGACAAAGGACAGGCTGATCGCACATACAACACCAGCTGCCATGGCGATTTTTGCCAGGATGCCCAGCAGCATCAAACCCAGGCTGATGCAAGCAGGGATCAAGAATAGGCCTGTAAGGATCAAACTGAGGTTAAACACCCAGGACAAGCGGGAAACACCCACCTCTCCAAGTTCGGAAATGTAGTGATTGAGGGGTGAAAAAGGTTCATCTTGTTTGCCGCGATACGCCAGCCCGCTGATCAACGCACCTGATACAGCGACCAGGGAACCGACCATGCCGAAGAGCTGGAAACAACGCTGAGATATTAGAAAAACCATCAAGTTGTCTCAACCCTCCATCATTTGATCCTGTTTATTGGTGAAAAGTTTTAACACGGGTAATCACCCATCAGCATCCTCCTCAGGGCAGGCTGCGCATGGTGACCACTTGGTCACTGGATCGGATTCGCAGGCCAGTCCGCCTCACCAGGTTGTGCGTAAAAATCTACCGGGTTGACATCCTCCGTCACCTCACCGGCGAGGACCGCGACATCAATCAAACGATGATCTGTGCAGTCGATGGTTTGCCCGCAGGTCACAAAATAGGAGTACCCTCCTGAAAAATCTGGGCCTTCATCACGCACATACGCAACCACATGATAGGTGCCCGGTGGCAAACCGATCATCTGGTATTCTTCCTGGTTGCGCTGCGTATCCACAAAGTAGTAATCCTGGGAAGATACATCAAATGCCACAACTAGAAGAGGGGGGATGTACTCGCTGGGGAATCCCAAATTACCACGGATGGAACCTGTCTCTGGGTGGATTGGGTTGCTGGGCCATTCACCACTCCGATGAATGGGCAGATACCAATCAGCCAGGTCAACGCCCGACACGGTCTCTCCAGGCTGCACCGCAACAGGCACCAGGCTGTGATCCTCGCAGCCAACCTCCAAGCCGCACAGGACGAATTGAGAATACGCACCGGCAAAATCCGGGTCCATCACATCAGGATCGAGGAGGTAAGCCAGGACGTAGTAAGTACCGGGCGGCACATCTATGGTAAACGTATCTGTTATGGCAACTTCTTTCATAACAAATTTATCCACATCATCAACATCAAATGCCACGATACGAAGCGGAGGTATGTACTCACTAGGAAATGATAGCTGGCCTGTGATCGTGCCCTGGACAGGCGGTGTATTCACTGGTGGGAGATGTGTATTCGTAGGTGTGGGGAAAAGCGCAGGCATTGTCGCAGTTGCTGGATCCTTTAGCAGCACGATCTTTGTTAACGTTCCCTGCGCCTGTTCTTCAAGGTCGGTGGATCCACCCCCTGTGAAATCGTTGATCGCATCCACCAGGCGGCAGGATGTCAGAGTTAGCAAAACTAAGACCATGATCGCCCCCGTATGTTTGGTTCTGATTTGACCCATGCGCAACTCCTTTTTTGGATGAATCTTATCTCCATTTTACAAGAAAACAGGGGAAAATCAAAGGTTGATCATCTATAGCCCCAGATCACCCCATGTCTCCATCGCTGGTCCCTTCCTTACAGGACGCTTCACAGACAGGATGCTTTGCATTCCTTACAGGACGCTTCGCGGTGAGGACACCAGCGAGAACGATCGGACACCAGCTCAAACGTTCGGACACCGGCATGAACTAAATTTACTATTCAGGCCTGTCAGACGGCGTGCGGATGAAATGCATCACCAAACTTTCCACCCAAAGTAATAATAAACCGCCGTGAACAAGGTACATCGCTGGAGTTAAAAAATAGGTCTGCCAATCAGCAACATATACCGGATCGTAAGCCTCAATCTCCAATGGCCTGATCAATTGAAAAAAAGCCGGGTAAGTGCGGAAAATCCACAATGTAACCAATGCGGTGATGAGATTGGCCAGGACCAACCCGATTAACATGATTGTGACCTGGCGCCGCGTGAGGCGCACAACAAACAGCCCCAGGATAAACAGCCCCACAATAAAGGACACCAGGGTGATAAAATGTTCCGGCTGCAGCGGCCAGGGGATACCAAGGCTCCGCCAATTCCAGTACCAAAGGTACACAGAAAGATAGATCAGGACAACACCCAGGGCCAGGAAATGCCATTTATGTAATTTTCTAGGAGCAGGCATAGCGAGTCTCTTTCGTCGTGGTTTTTAATTAGCCGGTATCACAGCCTAATATCATTCTATCACGTGGTCAGCGATTGTTTAAAATTTTAATCTTGCCCCTGGATCAATCAAATTTATTTGACCAACCTGGAAATCGTGCGGAATTCAGGATGCTTCGAGGTTCTGATCATTTCAAAAAGCGCCATTTCCACACTGGTGATCATGGCGCCAGCATCATGAAATCGCTGCAAAGCCAATTGCTGGTTTTCTTTCGTGCGAGAAAACACCCCATCAGCCAGCACATGCACCGTGTATCCCGCATCGATCATGTCCAATCCGGTTTGCAGCACACAAACGTGCGCCTCGATACCGGCCAGGATAATTTGCTTGCGGGATGTTTGGTGTAGTGCGGTCAAGAATTCCGGTTCACGCATCGCGCTGAAAACTTCTTTGGGAATCGGGTGAATTTCCTTCAATGCATCCCCCAACTCCGGTAAGATCGGGCCCAATTTCTCAGGCACCTGAACGGTCAGTATAATGGGAATGCCCAATGCTTGGCAACCTTTAGCCATCCGCATCACATTCCGCTCAACCAGATCAGACTGGTACACGATCTCTGCCAATCGCCCTTGAAAATCTACCAAAACCAGGGCAGTTTCAATGGTATTAATCATCGGTCCTCCTGCGGTCCATTAATATGAGCATTATACCGCGCACTGGAAAATCAAATGATA
>JAYELT010000114.1:3112-10060 GCA_034717715.1 Chloroflexota bacterium
ACCAGCCACGATTCGTCGCGTTTTTACAGCAGCCGCATGTATGAAACCCTGCAAAAAGCTAAAAAGACGCCTTACCAGGAAAATCCCATACCTGAAAGCTGCCTGAACAAGATCATCTGCGCTTCCAGTGAAGACATGAGCGACCTTCCAGACCAAAGCATCCACCTGATGGTTACCTCCCCGCCCTATAATGCCCGTAAGGAATATGATGAAGACCTGACCCTGGATGAATATCTGGGGATGCTGATGCGTGTCTGGCAGGAGACTCACCGTGTGCTGGTTCCCGGGGGCCGCGCCTGCATCAACCTGGCCAACCTGGGGCGGAAGCCATACATCCCTCTGCACAGCTTCATCATTGAACAAATGCTTTCCATCGGTTTTCTGATGCGCGGTGAAATCATCTGGGACAAAGCGGCCAGTGCCAGCCCATCCACGGCGTGGGGAAGCTGGTGTTCGGCCAGTAATCCAGTCTTACGTGATGTGCATGAATACATCCTGGTCTTCTGCAAGGATGGGTTTCGCCGACCTCAAGAGGATCGGGAAAATACCATCAAAAAAGAGGACTTCCTGGCCTGGACCAAATCGGTTTGGCAGTTCCAGGCTGTTCAGGCCAGAAAAATCGGCCATCCAGCCCCATTTCCAGTTGAGCTGCCTCACCGCTGCATCCAACTTTATTCTTACAAAGGGGATGCTGTTTTGGATCCTTTTGCTGGCAGCGGAACAACGTGCCTGGCAGCCAAAGTGGATGACCGTAATTTTGTCGGCTATGAGATCAATTCGCAATACTGCCAGCTCGCCAACACACGCCTTGAAAACAGCTCAAGCCAGGCCTGATGAAAAGGTAGCCCATGGACGCCAATGTGAGCTGGTCCCTTCCTTACAGGACGCTTCACAGACAGGAGGCTTTGCACTCCTTACAGGACGCTTCGCGGTGAGGATACCTGCTCAAACGATCGAATACGCGCTAAAACGATCAGACAATTTAGAACAAGCAAATAGAACCCCGTTGTTCATCAAAACCTAAAAACCGGTAAAATTGGGAATAACCAATTAGAATATGATGCCTGGGATTTAACGAGACGGCAGGCTGGCACACATCCTGCAGCTATCCCATGACACAATCAAAGGATAATGCTCATGTTTGTTTACCTCAGTAAGATCCTGCCCCTTTTCGTTTACCCACTGGGCCTGGCTTTTTTCTTCATCTTCCTGGCCCTGATTTTGGACAATCATCACAAATGGCGCCGGGGGCTTCTCATCGTCGTCCTTGTTATTCTCTTTCTAAGCAGCAATCGATGGGTGAGTTTTGCATTGGCCCGTTCTTTGGAATGGCGTGATCTTCCACCTGAAGAGATGCCCCAGGCTTCAGTGATTGTCGTGTTGGGGGGTGGCACCGAATCCGCTGATTACCCCCGCCCAATGTCAGAGGTCAACTCCGCAGGAGACCGGGTGATCTATGCAGCCAGGTTATACCAGGAAGGGGCTGCACCCCACATTCTCGTTAGCGGCGGCAATGTTGACTTCTCAACATCACGCGGGACAACACCCGCAGAAGAGATGACCGAATTGCTGACCTTGATGGGCGTCCCTGAAAATGCTATCTGGCAGCAACCGGATTCTCAAAACACCCATGAGGATGCCCTCTATTCTGCTGAAATTCTGATGGAAAAGGATATCGTAGAAATTATCCTGGTGACCTCAGCGATACACATGCCCAGGGCTAAAGCCCTCTTCGAGCATCATGGTTTTGTGATCATACCTGCACCTGTGGATTTCGCCATCACAGAACAAAGTTGGGAGAGTGCGTTCCATCCAGGATTGATGGAGTTTTTCCTATACTTGCTGCCTAATGCCAGCGCGTTAGGTATGACCACAAACGTGATAAAAGAGTATTTGGGATTATTCATGTATGGCCGGCGTGGTTGGCTATAAAGCTGCCGTGCAGGATCTATCCTGCTAAATAAGCAATGCTCACCGTTCCAGGACCTGTGTGGGTTCCAATCACCGGGCTGACAAAAGTCGTGATCGTTTCAATCGGGTTGAAGCGTTTGACGGCCTCTGCCATCAGCGCCTGATTATCTGCTTCGGCTGCAGCATGGAAAGTTGAAATTCGGACTGGTTCCCGGCCGGCAATCCCCTGTTCCGTCAGGTCAAGCATGCGCTGGATCGCTTTCTTTCGAGATCGTACCGATTCAACCAATTCAATCTTGCCATCACGTATCTCCATGATGGGTTTGATATTCAAAGCTGCGCCCATCAATCGCTTGGCTGTGTTGATCCGCCCCCCCTTATTCAAGTATTTCAAGGTATCCACAGTAAAATACACACCGATCTTGGGGTAAAGGGTCTCTGCCAGGGCTTTACATTCTGCCAGGCTGGCACTATTTTGAGCTGCCCGGGCTACCTCAATCACCATAAATCCCAGAGCCATGGAAACCAATTGAGTATCCATGACGACCAGCGGTGCACCTTCAAATTGGGTCTGAGCTTGTAAGGCTGATTCCACCGTACCAGAAATCCCGCTGGAGATCAGCATTGCGAAAACTTCCCTACCCTGATCCAGTAATTCTTTAAACAGGCGTTCGAATTCACCCACCGTCGTCTGGCTGGTCGTGGGGATCGTATTCGAAGCTGCTAAGCGCTCATAAAAAGCTTCTGCCTGGATATCTTCGCCATCCCGGTAGCTTTCCCCATCCCAATGTAAGGTCAAGGGAACAACATAAAGGTCTAAATCTTTGACTATTTCATCAGGCAGATAGGCAGTGCTGTCTGTAATAATTGCAACTTTTTTCATTTATTCTCCTGTCGGTTCATCAACTGCGAAATAATGCTCATTTAAGTATACACAATACTTGATATTAAGTTTCGAATGTTACTCAATTTTATCCTAATTGGACAGGAAAATGGTCTAAAACAGACTTTAAATCACTCAATACTGAGAATCACATAAAAAGAACACCACACCTATTTCCTTACCTGCTTCAGGCAACCTGATAGTTTCTGATAGTCTCCATTCGGTAAGCTCATGCATGAAATATGTGAAAGACATTTACAGGAATTGAATTTAAACATTAAGGAGATCATCCTATGGAAGTTCCACGTCACTGGCGATTAAGAAAACAAAGATATGCTTTGGTTGGCGAAATTTGCCCCCATTGTGAGACCAAAATCTTTCCCCCTCGAGATATCTGCCCCATTTGCGGTGGTGACACAAGAAAGACAGCTGTTTTCAGCGCAAGAACTGGTCAAATCCCCTTCACGGGCATCGAGGCTGTACGCGTGAGGATCAAACCACAACCATCAATTCCCCGGTCCTGACCACCAAAAAGAAATGTCTAATCATGCGCATGCCATTGATCGGCATGGGTGAGTCATCGTATCACCTAAGGTCAGGAGACCATAGGTGAACAAAGAACCGGTTCATAAAATTCCCAAATTTTTGTATAAATTTGCATAAAGGAGTTAGCTATGAAAAATAAATATACTCACCTGTTCTGGGTGCTGGCCTTACTCACTGCTTTCTGCTTTGATCAGTTCTTCTGGCAAACTCCCTACATCGGTATCAATTTCATTATTGTCACAGCCCTAGCGATCCTGGGTGGGTTGATCCCCCTTTGGATAAATAAGATTCGCCTACCATGGAAGGCCTATTTACTCTTGATCCCGATCGTGACCTTTGCCGTGATGACAGCTGTGCATACGGAACCCTTTACAACATTTACAAATATCGTAATCACATTAGGTGCCAGCATCCTGTTCGCAATCACGCTGCGCAATGGCGCCTGGATGGCCTTCAACATGCGGGAGCATCTGGTCAACCTGGTGAAGTTCCTCTTGAACAGCTTTGCTGGGGGGATCCTCTTCTTTCAGGGTTTACGCCAGGGGAAGAAACTTTCCAAAGCACCAGCAGCAGATCAACCAGCAACCGAATCCAAGCCAGAGCTGGATGGGCAGAAGGGTACCTCAACACACAGGAAAATTCCGATCGCACCTTATTTACGGGGGATATTAATAGCTCTGCCTGTGCTGATCATCCTGACGCTGCTGCTCTCCTCTGCTGATCCCATCTTTAACAACCGCCTGCTGAATTTATTCGCATGGTTTACCATCGAAAACCTGGGCGAATACATATTCCGCTTTTTTTACATCCTGTTTTTGGGTTACATCATCCTTTCAGCTTATTATTTCGGCATGGTCACAAGTAAGAATTTGGGGGAGAAAGGGACAGGGAAGGGACAGATCAAACCATTCCTCGGTTCAATTGAAGCAGGCATTGTCCTTGGCAGCGTTAATTTACTTTTCCTGTTCTTTGTGATCCTGCAGTTCACTTACCTTTTTGGCGGCAAAGCCAATATCCACCTGGAGGGATTCACCTACGCCGAATATGCCCGTCGGGGATTCTTTGAACTGCTGGTGGTCGTGCTGATCAGCCTGCTGCTTTTCTATGGGCTAAGTCTGTTCACAAAACGCGAAACCAAAACAAAACGCTGGGTCTTTTCCGGATTGGGACTGTTCCTTGTCGCCCTTGTGGGGGTTATCCTGGCTTCTGCTTATACGCGGTTATCGCTCTATGAAAGCGCATATGGGTTTACACGCCTGCGCACCCTCACCCATATTTTCATGGTGTGGACCGGTGTGCTGCTGGTTGGGATTGCTTTCCTGGAGGTCCGCCAACGCATGGACCGCTTAGCTTTCCTTTTGATCGCGTTTATCTTTGGTTTTGGGTTGACCCTCAACCTGCTGAAAATTGACCAATTTATCGTGAAGCAAAATGTCTCCCGCGCACTGGATCCACAGCAGGCCGAGGCAGAAGTCGCCCTGGATACCGGATACCTGTTCTCATTATCCTATGATTCCATTTCCCCCCTGGTTGATCTTTTCAAGGATGATCAGCTTGAAGATTCATTGCGTGACGATATTGGGGGTGTGCTTGCCTGCCGATTAGCTACACAGCAGCAGGATCAACCGCAAAGATGGTCCTCTTATCATTTCTCGCGCGATAAGGCGATCAGCCTGCTTCAAAGCCAGTCACAAGCCCTGGAAGAATATCGCGTCTTCGAAGATGAAGGCTGGCTGCGTGTCGTGGTCAATGGCAAAAGCAGGTCGTGTTACGGTTATGATTACGATTACTAACCTTTCGAAAACCACAAAAAACCGATTATAAAACCTGAATTACCCCTTTTCAACCACTAAATGCGCACATGAGAGGAACTGCGTATCGGTCTAACTTATTGAAAGCTCAGCTGATCCTAGGGGAAAAGCGTTTTCATAGCTTCGGGGGCATATTTCTCAACCATATCTGCTGAGATCCCATTCGTACGGCAAATTTCAGCATAGAGGTCCACGCTGGGTCGCCGTATTCGGGCCTGGGTGTCCACATCCAACCCCCACAGGCCAAAACGCTGCGTCCACCCGCGTTCCCATTCGAAGTTGTCCACCAATGACCAGTGGAAATACCCCTTCACAATCCCATTTTCGTTCATCGCCTTCCACAACGCATGCAGATGTTCCAGGGTGTATCTCGGCCGCAGGACATCCTGCGAATCTTCCACCCCATTCTCCGTAATGAAGATCGGCACACCAAACTGCCTTCCCCAGTGTATCGACTCAACCATGCCGCCAGGGAGATTGGCAATAAATCCACCTTCGCTTAAAAGGGCATCTTTCGGATAAAAGCGCCTGGCAAACATCTCCCCCGGCCTGGTCAGATCAAAACGGACGGTATCACAGGAATAGTAATTGATCCCTAAAAAATCCTGCGTTCCAGCGGCCTCGGGGATCCGTTCCTTCCTGATGATCGCCTTGAACTGCCCATCCATGAGCGCGCGTGGGAACAGATCGTTGAACAGCTTGCTGGTAATATTGGACATCCAGTGATCAAGAGGCATCCAGGATGCGGGTTTGAATCCACGGTAGTTCATGGCTGTGCCTACCTGCGCTTCCGGTTGAAGGTCGTGGATGATGGCATAGGCGCGCGCATGGGCACGCACCATGTTGTATAAGACTTTAATGGTCGCCAGGAAGTCTGTTTTCCCGGGAGGAAACACACCCTCAAGATATGCGCAGACAGCGAATACATCAGGCTCGTTTATCGTCACCCACAGGTCGCAGTAGGGCATCAAGGCTTCCACAGATTTTCGAACGAAGTCCGCAAACAAGTCAACGATCGCTTCGTTTTCCCACCCGCCCATTTCTGCCACCCATAAGGGCTCACTGAAGTGGTGCAGGGTGACCATCGGTTTGATCTTGCGGTCATGCAGTCCTTTCAGCATCTCGCGGTAGCGATCCAGCGCGTCCTCATCCCATCGGTCAGGTGCCGGCTGGATGCGGCTCCAGGCGATCGATAGACGATGTGCGTTCTGGTGTGTGGCCTGAGCGCGGTCAAAATCTTCCCGCCACCGCCCACCCCACCAGTCGCAGGCCAGCCCTGACTTGTGCCCATCGGTGATGCGTCCTTCCTCCTGTTCCCATGCGTACCAGGTGTTATTTTGATTGCGTCCTTCTACCTGGTGTGCGGCTGTAGCTGTCCCCCATAAAAATCCTTCCGGGAAATAATAAGTTCCTTTTGGCATCTGACCTCTGTGATCCTGATTGTGCTGATATCTGTGAATTAAACCTTTCAACCACCTAATCATAATGTGATTTTCGGGGATCGTAAATGCTTCGATCACCCATGGTCTCCCGACCAGGGTGATGCAATGACCGAAGGTCTCCATCACTGGTCCCTACAGGACGCTTCGCGGTGAGGACACAAGCTCAATCAAAAAAGTTCACACATAATCTCCTGACCAGGGTGATGCCATGACCGAAGGTCTCCATCGCTGGTGCGTTACATCTGACCCATTCCCGTCTTGATACTCGTCCTCCCAACAGCATGATGGTAAGTGGCATGCCCAACAAAACAACTGGGTGCCCTGGCCTGATCAAAGGGCATCACATAGCGATCAG
>JAYELT010000115.1:0-34680 GCA_034717715.1 Chloroflexota bacterium
TCGTCTTCAAGTCCCACCACCCAGCAAGGCGTGACTTCCTCACCTGTTGCTGCGCTTTCCCAAGCGTACATGGCCCCTTTATAACCATTCATTTTTGCTTTTTTTCTGGCACCAGTGAGTGTATGATATCGATACATCAACAAATTTTTAGCGATTTCAGGCTGTGTATAGATCAAGAAGGGCAGCAGAAAAATTTCTCCACAAATAATGAGAGGAGAAATATTTTTTTGTTGGGTTGGTGTCTTATGCCAACCCAAACTTCAGAAAGTTTACTTTCGAGTTATCTTAGTTATAGAGAAGAAATAATTTATAAGAAAAACACATACAGCAAGAACAATTATGCTGATCCATTGATTTTCAATAGAAAAGCCTATCACAAATGCAATGATAATTATTAGGATGTTGGCAAGCACCTGACCGATGGAAATCCCAGATTTACTCGGGGAAAATTCGGGGTTATCGAGGTTCCCCATGGTTTCAAATAGCCGCTCAATACCCTTTCGGGCACCCTCTCCCTGGGCATCATCACTTTTCCCATGAAAGGTTATCTCTGTTTGGTTATCCCTGGCTTCTAATGTCGCTTCAATTTTAACCTTCTGTAAACCATAGCGCGTTTTTCCTTTAAACTTTCCTGAATCAATATCAAAATCCTGGACTTTTCCAATTCTTTCAAGAGCATCCTTCAGATCTTTAAATGTCTCATCCTGCGATTTATCATATAAATAGACTTTCTCAGCTCGAAATAACGGCATGTGTCATCCTTTCTTAGTCAAATATTCGATCATCCAATTCAGACCATATTTCACAGGAGACCTTCTTTTGAATTTCATAATCATAATTTGATCATCGCGAAATAATAATCTAATTGTATTAAGAATTTATGAATTATTTTCTCAGGTAAAGTCTCATATAGTGGTGTAAATTCTTGACGAAATAGTCATTTTGTGCTTCCATAAGAATGGATATGTCCGATAATTGGCGTGGCGGCAGACGATACATGGCTGAAAATGGGATTCAAAAACTCCTCACACCTTATTTTGAGGAGCCATCCAGACGAGATCTCAGTTTTGTCAATGAGTTGTTGGAACTGGAAGCACAAAATTCAATTTACACCACTTGACAAGACACTACCATCAGATCAACAGCTAGAGTAATAATTAGAGAAATTAGAATTAAAATCAACAATACTTTTGAAGTTCTCATTTATTCTTCGGACATTTTGGCTTCCTCCCTTGTACATTAGTTGTTGTTATCTGAACATTATTAAATCAAAACACCTTTAGTAAAAATTTAATCGGTCACTTTCGTAAAGCAAAAAGTCTCCTATATGGGCTAGGTAGGATTCGCCTTTGCTGGATGCTTCTGCAATAAACCTACGACCGAGCGGATAATAGCATGATTCCTATTAGGCTAAAACTTCGAACCTACTGATTAAGAATAACAAGAGATCATTTTTTTGTGATATATAGCACGCGTACCCTGTGTTTCCTAGAAAAATCCCATCTATTTCATTGGGTTATTTACATTGAATCTTTATTGATTTCTGGGGTTTGCAGTAATATTGCAGTAATTAACTAATATATATAAATCTCAGGTAATTATTTTCGTCTTGTTTAAAACCTGCTAAATACTTAATTAACATCTTATAGCGTTTTTCATCAACATCTTTTGTGAAAGATAACCACCCTTGAATTCTATTGATTAACTCCATGTCACAATTTGTTTCATCAAACTGATATATTTTGTGAATTGACGCTCTTAATTCTCTATATTTTCTTCTTCCAATTCCGAACCCATTTTGATTGAGTATTAAACCAGTTATCTTCTGCTGCCTTGAAGGACCCATAATTCTAGTTTTACTTTTATTTAATTTGAAGCCTTCAGACCTCAGTATATGCTTTGACAAAGGTAATATTTTTAATAACAAATATGAATTTGCTGATAGTGTTAAATCATCAGCATATCTTGTATAAATAATTCCGTTTTTACTGGTTAATCCTATGAGCCGTTGGTCAAGCCTCCAGCAAGCAAGGTTAGATAATTTCGGTGACGTTGGGGCCCCTTGAGGAAGAAATCCATCATAAGTACATAAAGATGTAAACAATAATGATATCCTCTTGCTATATCCTGCATTTCTAAAAATATACCAGATCTTATCAGAGTGTATATTTGTATAAAAATCATCAAGGTCTAAACACATTACAACTTTCGCCCTTATATGAGGGGAAACATTATCTTTTATACTAGTTTCTTTTTGAAATCCTTTACTGGCGCTGGATACATGTAGTTGCTTTAATACATTCCTTAAAATCCAACCCTGAATAGCTTTAAGTTGGTAATTTGGTTGACGAATAACCCTGAAACCATCACCTCTTTTTGGAATTCTATAAATTTTATAGTATCTCTCAGAAAATTTTGAAAGCTTGTAGATAAGCACTTTTGATATATGCGTAAAATTAGAAAAATCGTCTAGAGAATCGATTAGTGGAAGATTAAATAATGCAAGCCTATATTTATCAGAATAATTACTCATATTTATGAGCACTATCCTTACTTCATTTCAAAAAGCTGATGTCTTCCATGGATGCATGGATAATGCAATCCATGGACCGACTCAGATACTCAATCCGTGGTTTTCTTCTCGGGCAACGAAACATTACCCACTGGCAAAAGCCGTCTAAGGATAGTGCTCATTTATTATTATGGTGTGCTTTCTAAGAAAAATCAAGGGGTTTATTTCTTAACTTCCAGTTTAGAATCTTAATTCTAATTTCATCCATTGTGTTTATATCAAATGCATATTTCTTTTTGCCAATTCTACTAATACTTTTAAATTCATTTAATCCAAATTTTGTAAGCCTATATCCATCAGGTTCCAGTTTAATTTCTCTCTTACTTATTAGCATGGATAATGCGGTTGATGATAATACCTCAGCAATGTCATGTTTGATTTTTACAGAATATTTGACTAGGTCTATTATCATTTCTTTTTTAACTGGTTCCAAAAGAAAAATACACATAAGGACAAACACATGTGCCTGCAAAGCATTTATTACACCACTAACTTTTTCTGATTCTTTTGAAACCGTATTTATAGCTTGGTGAATCTTCTTGATTGGTGGTTCTATTCCTTTAAAATCCTCAAAATCCTCGTATAAAACCACTCCCTCCTTTTTATCCTTCATTAACCTCACAGGTCCAAGTTTAATGAAGCTCTTAGATTTTTTATATTTTTTATCAATAATACATACAATTTTTTTCCTTAATTTGTCATTGCTTGAAAACATTCCTAACTCTGCGACTGCCCCCCAGCTTTCAACAATTATCACAATTGCATCAACGCTATCAGCCAATATATTTTCTAAAGATATAAGGTCATGTCTACCATGACCAAGTAGCAAATCGGTAAACAAATCTTCAGGATATGCCAATTGATACTTATATCTATAATATAAAGTCATTAAAAGTGCTTCTTCTAATTTTGCTCTTGTTGAGTCTTTATTATCCCTAGCGGCTCCACATAAAAAAACTGTGGTTTTTTTATCAACAAATTTCTTATATGCTTCATTATGAATATAATCAGCTAGCTTAGTTAGCGATTCTTTATTTAGAAATTTCATATCACCCAACTATTTTCACATTATTTTCTTTAGTGATTCTTTCTTCGTTTCTTAATATAATCTATTGTGTCATTCTCAAATTGTTTTTGATTTTCAACTATAGCAATTGAATCTCAAATTATTACATTTACATCTAGATTAGATATTGATTTAATTTGATCAACAGCCAACCTTTGATTTCTATCATCCCAAATTCTACAAAAATTGGATAATAGCTCTTATTCAATTAGCAATAATGCTTCTTCTTTTAAAGTCTTCTATAATCAATAAGAGGGCATTTCCCCGCAGCTTGCTGCGAGATTACCCCACAAAATCTGTCCCGAAGGGTGAAATCCTATAATGCCCCGTAGCTTGCTGCGGGGATAAGGATTTCAAAGATTTTGGTTTTACTTCCTTTTGGGAGGAAGTATCCAATAGGTTTAATAAGTGCTGCTGATGATACAGTAACACCCAAACACTAAATTCAACCTTGCCATTTTCTATTTTTGATATAGAAAGTTATTTCCGATAGATTTTTCCGTTAATTGTTCCTGTGTTAATAAAGCTTCTTCCCTCGCTTTTCAGATCAAATCCCCGTGCAAATGAGTATTTACTTGGGATTTTTCCTGTTTTATAAAGGCATAATCATCTCCGAATTATTTTTACCAAAAGATATGTCATATCAAATAATGAGTTTGGGTAGATCACATCGGACATGTACAAACAAATTTGAATTAATGATACAAGGTATGAATGATAAATGCAAGCAGAGAATAACGCAGTCAGACCAGTCTATGCCGTTGGTCTGAATCCATTTTTCACCCTGCGAACGGAGGCTCATTGTCAAGGCTGCTGAGCGGTGCGGCGAAAGCCCAGGGAGAATTGTCGATGATGATAGAAAATGACTGGAAAGGCGGTGAAAAGAGGATAAAAATCTGAACTGTTTAAGGCTTTACATGCATCAATTCGGTTGATATTTGCCGTTTTTTAGCGGTCTTGCTTTATCTTTTTAGTTTTTGGTTCTTATTCAACAACCTCATCACAGGGGGTCAAATGGACAGAAATCAACAGGTTAATTTAACAGGTTTAGTGCATTAATTTGATTCCTGCCTTAACACCTGCAGTACACCCATAGCTGTACCAAACCCTGGATCGTCAGGGACAATGAATTTGCGCTGATAAAATTCCCCCACCATGTCTATCTCATCCCGGATCGATTCAAGGTCCATCAGGTGACCTACCATGACGATTGCGTCTAGACTTTCTGCATTTGCTGCATTAATAGCAATCACTGCGATCACCTGGGCAACCAGTCGCACCAAGCCGGCTGCCAGATTTTCCAGTGTAAATCCGTCTTGACGGTCCAATTTTCCAAGGTTGACTGCGTTGGCGTTTGCAGGAAGCCGTCCCACCCCCCCACCAACCGCCTCTGACAGCATGATGTCCACTGCAGCTGCATCGCCCGCTAACGCAAGCGCATCAATCTCCTTTATGTCTGTCGTCCCAAGGATCAATTTTGATAATCCAAGCAGGGTTCCCCCTCCTACCGCAGACCCAGTCACGTGTTTCACATCAGATCCTACAGCAGCGACCATAGCCGTACCAGTCCCTCCGCTTACAACCAAGCCGGAATCCAACCCGCTTAAGGCCAATCCGCCCAGACCAAGCGCCCACATTTCATTTACTTTTTTGATCTGGAAACCCGCCACCTGATTCGGGAGATCACGATATCGCCCACCGGTGACACCTACAACCATCCCGGGCTGCAAATTTTCTTTGACCATATCAAAGGCTTGAATAAGCTGATCGATCGCGTGTTGATGCTGATTTTCCAGCATCTGCATAACCAGTTCATCTCCTGTTTCCAGAATGATATCGATGTTGGTCATCCCAATATCTACCGCAAAGTTGGCATTTTTCATTTATAGCTCCGACACATCTATTCTCTCGGGTTGATTCTACCGCAACATTTCGTTTAACAATGAAGTGACAAAGCACCTCAAAATCACTGGAATTTCACGCTGGCAGATAAATGCGTTACAATTAGAACCTAAGGAAATCATCATGAAAAAAACACCCACAAAGTTTCTGAGTACGTTCCTCCCCCTTTCAGTTGTGCTGTCAATCCTTGGATTAGGAGGTTTATTGTTTGTTATCCGGGGAACCCTTCCCACTCTTGGCCCTCGCTGGTTTTTCTTTTTCCTGGGCGTCCTTGGATTAACTGGCCTTTCGCTGCCCCTGGTTTTCTTCCTCAACAAACGCTTTCCTAGTGACCCACCTGTGGAGGGAATGGTTATCCTGCGCCAAGCCTTATGGGTAGGGGTGTTTGGTAGTACAATCACCTGGCTTCAGCTCGGTCGTGTCCTAACTGGTGGATTGGCATTGATCCTGGCTGGGGTTTTTGTATTGATCGAATTTCTATTACGTTTGTTTGAACGCAGTCGCTGGAATCCAAAAAAGGATTCTTGAATCAAACTTAATCCAATAATTACAGTTAACATAAATGGTAAACCTACGCGAATTACCTTCCATCAACAAACTCCTCAATACCCCCCTGATGACGCCCATTATCCAAACCTATGGGAGACCATTAAGCCTTACAGCTATGCGATCTGTCCTTGACCGTATTCGAGAGGGGTCCAGCGAGAAGTCAGCCTCCCTTCCAAATGATGAGAAAATAATTACCCAAGTTCGTGAGCAGTTAGATACCTGGTTAGAACCCACGTTAATCCCGGTGATCAACGCTTCAGGTGTGATCTTACATACCAATTTAGGTCGAGCGCCGCTCAGCAAAGCCACCATTAAAGCAATTGAAACAATTGTCAATGGTTATTCCAATCTTGAATTTAATTTAGAAACCGGTAAACGCGGGAAAAGATCTATCCATGCCAGCCATATTTTAAAGTTGTTGACTGGATGTGAAAGCGGTTTTGTGGTCAATAATAACGCCGGAGCTGTTTTGCTCGTGCTCTCAGCTCTCGCAAAAGATAAAAATGTGCTCGTATCGAGAACTCAATTGGTGGAAATTGGCGGTGGGTTCCGCATCCCGGACGTGATGCGTCAATCCGGTGCGAACCTCGTTGAGATAGGCACAACAAATCGAATCCACTTATATGATTTTGAGAAGGCACTTCAAAATGGAAATATCGCCCTGGTTTTAGTCGCACATCATTCCAACTTCAAACTGATCGGCTTTCACGGTGAACCTCACCTCAAGGAAATTGTTGAGATGTCTCATCAACATAAGGTCCCGGTGGTGCATGATTTGGGTTCAGGGGCATTATTGAATACCGAAGATTTCGGGCTGGCGCATGAGCCGACAGTCCACGATTCAATGGCGGCTGGCTGCGATTTGGTGTGTTTCTCTGGCGACAAGATGCTTGGTGGTCCTCAAGCAGGGATCATTATTGGTAAGGAGAAACTGCTAAAATCCATTCGAATACATCCCCTCGCCCGTGCGCTACGTGCGGACAAACTAACCCTGGCAGGGGTGACAGCAACCCTTTCTCATTACCTGAAAGACGAAGCACAAGCACAGTTACCCATCTGGCAGATGATCAGCCGTCCGCTGGAGTCCATCAAGCTCAGTGCTGAAAATTGGCGCGAATACATTGGAGCTGGAAAAATCATTCCAGGCTTTTCTACTGTCGGCGGCGGCAGCCTACCAACAGAGGAAATGCCCACCTACCTGCTGGCACTTAATCCTCCCAACCCGGATGCATTCATGCTCGCTTTGCGCGAATTTCATCCCCCCATCATCGCCCGCATCGAGAATGACCAGGTCCTCTTTGATCCACGCACAGTGCTGATCGATCAAGAGGGGCCCCTTCTTCGAAACCTGGTCAGGGTTCTCGAACAAACTGTAAGTTAAAATACCTAACCATCAACGATCAAGAAAAGAAATTTATTGTAAAGGCTTGACTAGATGAAATCTGATATCGACAAACTATTGAAAGAAAACCAGGCAGAAGCATTATGGGTGACAGGTCCTGCACAGCACAATCCTGCCATGGTTTACCTCATGGGCGGTGGACATATCACCCAGGCGGATGCGATTAAAATACCAGGAAAACCGGTATTGCTTTGTCATCCACCCATGGAGCGAGATGAAGCCGTCCGCACCGGCTTGCCAACGCTCAACTACAACAAATACCCTTTAAATGAAAGACTCAAACTTGCAGGTGGTGATCGCCTGACAGCCCAAGCCTTGCTCTATAAAAACATCTTTGAAGAGATCGGAGTAACCTCAGGAAAAGTTATAATTTACGGGCATACGGATGTTGGCAAATTCTTACTCCTTGTCAACCGGCTTCATGAAATGCTGCCCGGTTTGATATTTGAGGGTGATCTGGATGATGCCGTTCTGCTCCAGGCAATGGCAACCAAAGAACCAGAAGAGATTGAACGGATCCGCCATATGGGTGAGATTGTCAAAACGGTTGTCTCCAGGGTAGCCGACTTTCTCACGGAACACAAAGTTGATCAAGATGTGTTGATCAAAAAGGATGGAACGCCTTTGTTAATTGGAGATGTAAAAGGTCTGATCAACCTGTGGCTCGCAGAACTTGGAGCTGAGAATCCTGAGGATACTATCTTTGCTATTGGTCGGGATGCCGGCGTCCCACATAGCAGCGGAACGCCTACTGATCCTATTAAATTAGGGCAAACGATTGTTTTTGACATCTTCCCCTGTGAGAAGGGCGGCGGTTATTTCTACGATTTCACACGAACCTGGTGCCTGGGATATGCCCCTGAAAAAACCCAGCAGCTCTATGACCAGGTAAAATCCGTATATGAGCAGGTTGTATCTGAATTGGAGATAAATCAAAACGCTGCTCAATTTCAAGCACGCACATGTGCGTTATTTGAAGCGATGGGACACACAACCCCCCGACAGGATCCCCAGGTTGAATCAGGTTATGTACACTCCCTTGGGCACGGCGTCGGATTAAACATACACGAGAAGCCCTGGTTTAGCCGCAAGGAAGACGCTACAAATGCCCTGGTTCCCGGCTCTGTTTTCACTATCGAACCCGGTCTTTACTATCCTGAAAAGGGCATGGGGGTCCGTCTTGAAGACACTTATCATGTGACCTCCCAGGGAGAATTCAAAAGGTTTGTGGATTATCCTAAAGAACTTGTCCTGAAAATGAAGTGAAAGGTTTTCAAAGTTGATATGACTCTCCCGACAGCAAGAATACTTGGTATTGAATCCTCCTGTGACGAAACCGCCGCAGCTGTAGTAAATGACGGCCGGGAGATCCACGCAAACGTAGTCGCCAGTCAGATGGAACTTCATGCGCAATACGGGGGTGTGTTTCCTGAATTGGCATCACGTGAACACGTCAAAGCCATATATGCCATTGTAGAACAGGCGTTGATCCAATCACACCTCAATATTGAAGACATAGATGCCATCGCGGTCACACAGGGACCCGGATTGGCTGGTTCGTTGGTCGTTGGTGTGAACATGGCCAAAGGATTGGCTCTCGCCACAGGAAAACCTTTAATCGGTGTTAACCATCTGGAAGGGCATATCTATTCAGCCTGGCTGTATCCCGCGAATGCATCCCCCCATCAACCACCCCGATTCCCGCTGCTGGCCTTATTGGTCTCAGGCGGACACAGCGAACTTGTCCTGGTGAAAGATCACCTCGTTTATGAAAGGCTTGGGGGCACACTGGATGATGCTGCTGGAGAAGCCTTTGATAAAGTCGCCCGATTGCTTGACCTCCCTTATCCTGGTGGTCCCTCCATTCAAAAAGCAAGCATGAACGGCAAAGCGACTGCTTTTACTTTTCCGCGCGCCATGATGGAAGGCACCTGGGACTTCTCCTTTAGCGGTGTAAAAACTGCTGTCCTTAGAACGGTGGAGTCAATTCAATCTGAGGCGCGCAGCTTACCTGTCGAAGACCTGGCAGCCAGCTTCCAGGATGCCGTTGTGGATGTCCTGGTGGAGAAAACACTCATGGCGGCAGACGAATTCCAGGTTAAAGAAATCATTGTTGCGGGCGGCGTCTCTGCGAATAAACGACTGCGTGAGAAGATGTTGTCGGAAAGTAAACTGCCCGTGCACATCCCCCCCCTATCACTATGCACCGACAATGCCGCGATGATCGCTGGCGCCGGATTTTATCATTACACTCAAGGAGATTACAGCCCATTTGATATTGATGTCCTGCCAACCTGGCCGCTTTCGTAAATATTGGTTTGTCCAATCATAGCCAAGTGCCGCTGAATGAACTACAACAATATCAGCGTGGATAAGATCAACACAAAATAGCCACAATTCTTTACAAGGTGAACGGACCGGGGATTCCACTTCTGTCGAATGATGGTCCGCATTTGTACACCAACCCTGACCTAAATGACCATACCGATGAAGAATAAGAATCCTGATCCCCATAAAAAATCACCCGACAAACAATATGCACAGTATCAGGTCTGCCAGTTCATACCCGGTAAAAGTCTCCAACCCGGGATGACCTGTCCCCGCTGCCATAATGGCACGATCGAATATGACGGCCTGCTTCATCTGGTCTGCCCAAATTGTGGATTGACTGAAGCAGGTGCATGCACTTGATAACACATTGACCACCTCTGGAAGAGGTAGAAAAGGAAAACAACAATGAAAAGTAAAGTCGTATGGAAAGGCGGTCTATCATTCACGGGCACCGCTGATGGAAGTTACCTGATCCCCCTGGATGCAAATAAAGCAGCAGGCGGACATGATATGGGGTTCCGCCCTCTTCAGCTCCTTGCTGTAGGCCTTGCTGGATGTACCGGGATGGACGTGATCTCCATACTCCAGAAGAAGCGTCAGAAAGTTACAGAGTTTGAGGTATCCGCGCTGATTGAATCGGCGGATCAACATCCAAAGGTTTTCACAAAGATCATCCTCTCATACAGCGTAACAGGGAAGAATATCAGTATGGAAGCTGTTGAACGGGCAGTTGAATTATCTGAGAAAAGGTATTGCGGTGCACAGGCGATGCTGCAGAAGACAGCCGATATTACGCACAATATCGTCATTCACGAAACAGCTTGAGACCTGGACGAAATTTTTAAAAACAACTTATATTTGATTATTCTGACAGTATTACTTCATCAAAGTCGGGGAGCTCTGATTCAACATTTTGGATTGGTTTACTGATAAGCCCTGCTATACCAACCAGGGCAACCATCATACCACTTATCGCTATCATCATCGATAAACCTGATCCTGGTCCAATCCCGAATACATGTCCGAATATTCGGCCTCCCCATTCATGAGAGTTTGCAAAAGCAGGCTCAAACAGGTGATCCGCCAACCATCCCGAAAGCCCCATAGATATTGGGATGGTGATTTGAGCGATGAATCGCCTGATAGCAAATACGCGTCCCTGTTTATCAGGCGGTACTTTCTTTTGCCAAATTGCCTGGTTGCTGCCATTGATCGTCGGCATGAAAAAAGCCAATAAAAAGGCTGAAAGCATCCATAACCAAGGCATGGCGGAAATCCCCATCAGGAACCTGCCCAGCAATCCATTTAGAATCCAACCGATTAAAACACCCCAGACCAATTTTTTTGGACCACCCCAAATGGTCAACAATATTCCCCCTACCAATCCACCTGCAGCAGCAAAAGATTCCACTAAACCAAGAATTTGTGCATCCCCACCAGTCCTGGCTAACACCATCGGGGAACAGACAGCCCATCCAATCACTGTCATAAAGTTTGCCCCAAAGAATAACAACTGCATCTTTAAAAGACCTTCACGCCTGAGGATATATCGAAATCCAAAGGTCATCTCTTGAAGAAACGCTTTGAAAGAAATTGGACTGGACGTTTGACTTGGTTGGGGGATAAAAACAAACAGCAATGTCAAAATTGCCAGGATGAAAGTCAGCAAGTCGATGATCAGGATCCCTTGTACGCCAATATAACCAATTAAAAGACCAGCCAGGAGAGGTGCAGCAATGTTTGAGGTACTCTCGACCATGCTGATCAATCCACTGGCTCTGCTGTAATACTTCTTAGGGACCATTAATGTCGCAGATGCAGAATAAGCCGGCCATTGAAAAGCCTGGAACACGCTGGCAAAAGCTGTTGTTGCATAAATATGCCAGATTTCCAATTTTCCAGTTGCTAACAGGACAAACACCACCACAGACGCAAGTGCTGCACCCAAATCACTTAACATCATGACTAACTTTCGATTCCAGCGATCTACCAGAACCCCAACTAAAGGTGTCACAATGATCAGCGGCGCGAAGGTAAACACACCCACAAGTGCCAATGCCTGAGCTGATCCGGTTTTTTCCCAAGCCCAAATCCCCAGGGCGAAACTGGTCATGAAAGAACCGGTTATTGAAAAGAATTGACCAGCCCAAATTAAAATAAACCCTCGCAAGTTGTTTGAGGATTTATTTGTTATGTCCTGGGGATTCGTTGAATTGCGCAAGGATTGACCCTAATTTTTCCTCATCATGATCAGGCACAAGTAATTCTACATTGCGGATTTGTCTGACTTGATATGCTCCAAATCCCACGCTCACTACTAATATACCACAGATGAAGATCAAAACAGACATCCCAGCACCAGGCCCTGTGCCAAATATCGGTTCAAGCATTCGTCCGATCCAATGATCCCCAGGATTCATGGCTGGTTCAAACACCTGATCTGCTAACGGCCCTGCGACTGCCATCGAAAGGGGTGCTGTGATTTGTGCCACAAAACGGCGTACTGAAAAAACCCTGCCCTGCACATCTGGAACGACCTTTGACTGCCAGATCGCCTGATTGGAACCGTTGATCAATGGCGTTACAAGCATCAACAGAAAATGAGCAATCAACCAAAACGGTAGGGATCGACCAATACCCATCAATCCCAGCCCCAGTAAACCACTCAAGATCCAACCGATCAAAACCCCATGGATCTTTTTCTTAGGTCCTCCCCATGCGGTCAGGATCAATCCGCCTACCAACCCGCCTATCGCACCCGTTGATTGTACAGAGCCCAAAATGGCTGAATCACTTTGCGTGGATGCGAGGATCATAGGCGTCAATAGTGTATAGGCAATAGAAAAGAAGAAATTGCCCAGGAAAAACACAAGCTGTAAATAGAGAAGGCTTCTTCGTTCTATAATGTAGCGAAATCCATAGAGCAATTCTTTGAAAAAGGCACCTGTTATCCCTTCAATGTGCTTACGCTTCGGCTCTGGGATAGAAACGATCAATAAAAATGCCAACGCAATGATCAGCGTAATCAAGTCTATGCCAATAATACCGGTCACATCAATGATCGGCATCAATAAACCCGCCATAATGGGAGCAATGATCCCGACACCAAACTCAGCCATAGAGATCATCCCGCTTGTTCGGGAATAATGTTTTTTGGGTACCAGTAAGGTGATCGCAGCGGAATAGGCCGGCCATTGGAATGCACCGAAGATCCCCCCAACCGCACCAGTAATATACAGATGCCATATCTCAAGCTTGCCAGTGATCATGAGGATAAATATCGCTAATGTGACAATCCCAGCCCCGATATCACTCAGCGCCATCACCAACTTGCGGTTCCACCGATCTACCAAGACTCCGGCGATGGGAGAGAAAATGATCAACGGTGCAAAGGAGAAAAAACCCACAAGCGCCAATGGCGTTGCTTGACCAGTCTTTTCCCATGCCCATATCCCCATGGCAAAATGGGTCATCTGTGATCCTATCATTGAAAACACCTGCCCCACCCAGATGAAGATAAAACCTCTTAAACCTGTTATTTTTTTAGACAAAGAATTGTATCCTCCATAATCACTTTCATGAAAATAATTTTAATATCATAAGAATGATATGAAACCCCGATTACACGATGAATATAGCCACATGAAGGGTTACTCTGGTAGAATCCAATGATTGAGAAAGCTGAGGCGCTTAATCATGAATAGAACCATTGGCAAGAAAGTATTCCTTTTCATATTGACCATGAGTCTCCTCATGGGCTGCCGTCCTGCAGATCCACTAACACAAACAGCCTCCCCAACATCACCAGCGAAAGAAACCGCCACCAAGACTGAAATCCCAGATGAAATTGCAACAGCGAGTCCAACGCCTACTACGACAGCCTTACCGCTTAATGGACAGCAAACGCAATACTTCATTGATGCAACGATCAATTATTATAATCGATTTATTACCGCAACCAGTCGTGCCGTTTATACCAATAAAGCCAATATACCAATCAATGAAATCGTGTTCATCATTTATCCCACAATTTTTCAAGATGCCATATTCATAAAATCTGTAAAAAAAGGGGATGGGACGGCCATTTCGAATTTCCAATGGGATAGCCACCGTATGGTGATCCCCCTGGCATCGCCTCTCCAGCCCGGAGAACAAATCGAATTTATCCACGAATTTGAACTTTATATGCCTGATCGAGGGGGTGTTTTCAGCCATTCGGGAAAACAGCTCAACCTTTCATACTGGTTTCCTTTTATCCCACCATTTGACGAAACTGACGGTTGGATTGCACACGAAATTCAATTGGTCAACAGTGATTTTATTGGCGAATTTCTTGTTTTTGAACCAGCTGATTTTAATGTTTCCTTGGGGTTTACAGACAGACGCGAAAACTTCAAGATAGCCGCACCAGCATTACCGAAGGAGGAAGATGGGGTCATCCAATATGAAATTGATCTCATCAGAACCTTCACCCTTTCCATCAGCGATCAATTTGAGGTTGTTGAGCGTCAGGTGAACGACACGACCATCCAATCCTACGCATTCTCTGAACACGCTTCTGTTGGAGAAGTCACTGCCGATATCGCTGTTGAGGCTCTCTCATTCTATACAGAGATATATGGATCTTATGACCGTGAGCTTCTATCAGTCGTTGAATTTAATTCCGATATCGGCATGGAATTTGATGGATTGATCTTCTTGAGCCCATATTTTTATAATCTTTATCCTGGCACACCCAAGTCAAATATCCACGTCTATACAGCACACGAAATTGCGCACCAATGGTTTTTCAGTATGGTCGGGAATGATCAGGCTTTAGAACCATGGTTGGATGAGGCTTTCGCCACTTATTCTGAAAAATTATTCTATGAACGATATTATCCTGAATATCTTTCATGGTGGCAGGAAAACTATATCGATTATCATAATCCTTCAGGAAAAATTGACATTTCCATCTATTTCGGTGGTGGACTCGGGGAATACCGAGATATTGTTTATCGGAATGGTGCCTGTTTCTTGCAAGACCTTCGTGACACCATCGGTGATGAGGCGTTTTTCAGGTTCCTGAAAGCTTATGTCAAAGAAAACTTATATGAAATCGCGACAGGTGAAGATTTTTGGACTATTCTAAGGGAAAACACAGACGCAGATCTTACGCCTTTAATCGAAGAATATTTTTCGACAGCTTTCTGATCAACCTCAAAAGAAAGATACTCAGAGACAATCTCCTGCAATTTGTCATAAGTATTGGTGGTCTTACCCAAGAAAATCAATTTCCAATCTTTATGCCAATATTTCGTCTTCGCGCTTCTCTTCCGCGGGTCTTTTTTTCGCTTGACTTTCATTTTTAATATGTTATTATGCCTCTGGAGTGAATATATGGATGAAAATGCTGATTCCCCCCGAAAAACAGAAGAAAATGATAATCACGACAGCGAATCTGCCATCCGTGAGACGGATAACGCGGACAAAATAACGATTGATAAACCAATAAAAACTGGTTTTATAAAATTACCATTAGTTCTCCGAATAGGCTTATATGCGATTCTCTTTTCAGTCATGGTGCTTATTGTGTGGGGTATTGGTTCCCTGATCGTCTCTAGAATATCGGCTTCACCAGAAATAAGTCCAACGCCGACATCAAAGGTTGAAGCCCTCCCAAGCTATGTCTCGACGCTCTCATTTTCTGCTGATGATCAGACTAGCGGTGTTATCCGACAACCCAAACCACAATTCGATGAAAAAATTGACGTTGAAGAACGTAATGAAGTCACAACCTACACTGTTGAGACGGGTGACACGATCTTCGGCATAGCAGAAAAATTTGACCTGATGCCTGAAACTGTGCTGTGGTCCAACCGATATATCATCGGGGATACGCCCGATGGTTTGGTCATGGGCTTAGATCTGTATATTCTTCCTGTGGATGGTGTGTACCACAAATGGTCGGAAGGTGAAGGCTTGAATGGTGTGGCTTCTTTTTATAATGTAGATCCAGATGTGATCGTCAATTATCCTGGCAATGGTTTGGACCCTGCCACAATTGGTGATTACGCAAACCCGAATATCGAACCGGGGACAATGCTGATTGTACCAGATGGTGTACGACCAACAATTTCGTGGGTTGTCGCTCGGGACGAAGCTGCATCAGGCAGCTCCTATCTTGGTCCTGGTGCATGTGGGGGAATCATTTACGGCAATGTGGGCACAGGCACCTTCACTTGGCCAACAACGGCGACCTGGCTTTCGGGCTATGATTACACACCGCCGGTCCACAACGGGCTCGATTTTGATGGCGATTTCGGCAGCCCAATATATGCTTCTGATACTGGTGTAATCGTCTACTCAGGATGGTCCGATCGGGGTTATGGCAACTTGATCGTGGTTGATCACGATGACGGCTGGCAAACCTTTTATGCACACTTAATGGATGGAACACTGCTTCCCTGCGGCACAAATGTACAAAAAGGGCAGCTTATGGCTTCAATGGGCAGCACAGGGAATTCATCCGGTCCGCACCTGCATTTTGAATTGCGGTTGAATGGCAGTCCAATGAACCCATGGCTGTTTCTTAATTAATCACCATACCTGTGATCATCAAGGGGCATTCCTGTCACGATATCTCATGGATGATCATGATACTTAAATCCTTGGATTTGCAAACAAGAGCTATCAAATTCAAGACATCACATGAAATAGGATTTATTTGTAACCCACAAAATTTTTACAATTTACTCGGGGGGTATCGTACTCCGATTGTCAGGGTTTGTATTTGCTAAAACTTTCATATCACCTTTGATAAGCCACCCACTATAGGCCTCATCACCACGGATTGGTTGCCAACCTGCAAGGTCAAAGGGAATCACACCGTCTGCGACAATCCACTCACCGTTATATTTGCGAGCTATATGGATGTGTGTCCCTGTAGAGCGACCGCCTTCACAGGAAGGATGACCAAGTGGGTCACCAGCTTTGACATGTGTCCCCACAGGAACTCGATTCTCTTTAGATATATGCAGATAAAAAATAACCCAACCTGTGTGTTCATCACCATCACTGTCGAGGTCCAATACCAAAATACCATCGCCGTCCCTGATAACCTGGCCATCCGCCACAGCCGTCGTATAAAGGGAGGATTCAAAACATCCAGTAACATCTGAAGGTGGGGCAAAATCCAACGCAGCCCAGGGTTCCATGCTCCCCCACCCGGTATGTGGTCCACCTGTGAATGCCCAACCCACATCATTTGTATAGGGCAGCTGCAGCTCAGGCTGGGTCAGCGACCCCGGGATATGGGGTTCAATACTCCATGGGTCCTCAAATAATTGCTGATAAGTTTGAATAAAACCATTCTCGCTGATAGCTGCATGATAAGCATCAACATCCAAGGCTTGTGAAAAGAAATAATGCAAAGCCACGGTTGCAGCATTCTGCCAGGGGTCCGGGCGAACCAATGAACCATCAGCCAGTTCGAATTCAAGCAGATCTCCCTCTCGCCATCGATAATATCCATCATTCAATATATTCGAAGCATAGGAAAGCTGGAGATAGACACCAGTCCAGTAATTGGAGTCCAATCCAAGGATATTGGTTTCATCCTCTGCATCCAAGATAGGATCAGAGAATGCCCCACCCTGATATTCCAACAAAGCCAGGAATAATTTTGGGCTGATCGAGTACTGAACCGCAACATAATCCACAATTTCTGCTGCTGTGTGTGTGCCGCTAAATGCCCAGGAGTGAAAGGATTGAAACCAACCTGCATGTGAATCAATAAACGCTGAGGTGCTGAATCCAGATGCATCTGGACCATTAATAAACGCTGAGTCAGGGATGATCTGGTAGGGATTTCCCCACAATGGTCGATAATAAATCGGGACCTGCATTGGCATCCCAGGCGGCATGGTGGTTGCATCTTCAGGAATAAACGCATTGGCTTCCCGGATCTCTTCAACGGATGTGTTGAACCGTTGGGCCAGGGCATTAAGCGTATCACCCGTTTGAGCAGTATACGCTACTGTCTCACCAGGCTCATAGGCAGGACGGGTGGGATAAGGTGTGAAAGCTGGAATTTCTGCTGCTTCTTCTACAACTGACTCCGTCGGCAGAATCATCGTAGGCTGCATTACCGGCGCACAAGCCGCAATAATCAGAGGGAGAATGATAATAATGGGTACTGATAATTTTCGGATCATCTTCACGTTGGGATATTCAATCAAATATGGTTTATATAGAACTTAAGGCTAGAAAAATTCTGGAAACATTCATTTTATGACTTCCAAACATACTCGAAAGTGCTTTAAATGTCCAGTTCGCTACAATCAAAAAGTAATTCACGAATCAAAATTCACAAAAACCCGAAATTTATGATACTTAATTTTCCCGGATCAGTTGTGTTTCATAGGTGCTGGCAGTGTTGGCATAGATGATCTCACTCCCCCTGATCAACCAACCTTTGTACGCCATTGTTCCAGCTCTTGCTTCCCAACCGCTCAGCGTAAATGGAAGTGGTCCATCAGCCGGTACCCACTCACCATTATGACGCCGTGCCATATGAACATGTGTGCCCGTCGATCGTCCACCCTCGCATGAAGGGTGTCCGATGCGGTCGCCTACTTCCACCCATTCCCCCACTTGAATTCGATCTTTTCCAGCGATATGTAAATAAAGCAGGGTCCACCCTGTTTGCTCATACCCATCATCATCTTGATCGATGACTACAACCCCGTTCCAGGATCGGATGATGCGCCCAGCCATCGAAGCCACAACCCAGGCACTAGATTCATAACAACCTGTTACATCACTTGCAGGTGCAAAATCAAGCGCTGCCCAGACATCAGCTGAGCTCCAGGCAGCGTGAGGACCTCCTGTAAATGCCCATACTTTATTCTTCTCAAATGGCAGGATCATATCCGGTTGAACCGTATCCGCAGGAATTAAAGGTTCCACAGATTGTGCCCGAATCCATGGATTATCGAACATTGATTCAAAGAAAGTAAGAAAGCTCTCTTCACTATATAAGACAAGAGACCATTCCTCGAAATTATACAGGTTGGTAAAGGCACTCATCAAACCCACTGTCCCTGCATTCAACTGGGGTGCCAATCGTAAGACCTGACCATCCTGGAAGTTGATCACAAGGCGCCGTCCCTCTCGCCAACCGTAATAACCATCCATGACCATGCTGGCGAACCAGGCTGACTGGAGGTATAGATTTTTCTTCATGCTGTTGACATAACCCATCGGGTATTCAATTAATAAGTTATTCTCAGCATCCGGAAAACCATAAACCCAGCCAGATTGATATTCGAGGAACCCCAATAAAAGGCGTGGGTTGACGGAATATTCCAGCGCGATCCGAGCAATGATATCAGCTCCCGATGTCCATCCTGTGGAAGCTAAATATTCTTCATAGGTGGCTAGATATCCTCCCGCCGAATCCACAAATTCATTAATATTAAAATCTATTGTAGATGGCGAGAAGGTGATTTCGCTGTCGGGCAGCAGTTTCGTTGTGGAACTCGTTTCATCAAGTTTGTTTGGAATAACTAATAGCTGACCGGGAGGCAGCAAACCTTTGGGATCCAGTGGTCCAGGTGAAGTAATCTCGTTGATATCAACACCAAAATGTAAGCTGACTACAGGTAAACTGTCCCCTGCAATTGTGTAATAGAGGATATGGGCGTCATCACTGGGGGGCACAATCTGACCTTGAGTAGGCACGGGTAAAGTTGTTCCTTCTACAACCGCTTCAGTTGGGGGTGTCTTATTCGATAATTCTTCAGTGAACACACTAACAGCAGCAGGTGTCTCTGTTTCATTGACCGCCATGCCTTCACCAGGTTTGGTGTCTGGGGCTATCACAGGATACGTTAAATTGCCGCATACCACCACAGCCAAGACCAGTGCAATGGTCAATAGGACGCCCATCCTTCTCAGTCGGCGCCTATAATACCGATCTCTAGCGCTTGATGGCGTTGAGCGTTGAACGCCCATCCCATGCCTCCACAGTCTCATTTCCATTTTCCAGATAGCCATTGTACTCAACCCCATAACCGACTGCTTTCCAACCATCCATGATCAGGGGCACATCACTATCTGCTGCAATCCACTCTCCATTATAACGCCGGGCAATGTGCAGGTGTGTACCTGTTGAAAATCCACCCTCACAGGAAGGATGTCCAATACGATCACCTGCTGCAATCATCTGACCCGCTTCTATGCGCTCCCATGAATCAATATGCATATAGAGAATTGACCATCCTGTTTGCCAGACACCGTCACCATCGAGATCCTCAATCACAGCCCCATGATCAGAATAGACAATCTCACCTGGTGCTGAAGCTGTCACCCAGGCCTCACTAGGAAAACATCCTAAAGCGGCACCTGGGGGTGCAAAATCCAGTGCAGCCCAAGCAGATCCTGTGTTCCATCCGCCATGCGGCCCACCGGTAAAAGACCAGACGACACTTGCTTCAAAGGGAAGCTGTAATGCGGGTTGGGTCAGGTCGTCTGGTATCATTGGCTCAACAGCATATTTAAAGGGGTTACCAAAAAATCGATAGTAAGTGTCGAAAATCCCACCTTCAGAAATTGCCTTCTCCCATGTCGTTTCATCGTTTAGATAACGCATTAAGTTGATCACACCGGCGGTCCCAGGGTTTATCGTAGGATCAACCTGGATGACACTGCTGTCTGATAGTGTCCAGACAGTAATTGCATTGATCTTCCAAAGATAATAGCCTTCATTTAATAAATTCGCTGCCCAACCTAACTGTTGGTATAAACCTTCGTACCAGGCAGCATAATAACGCATCGGATAAACCAAAGTCTCGTCATCAGGCGACTTTTCGGTTATCCAACGGCTCTGGTATTCCAATATGGTCAGTAACAAACGTGGATTTACCGAATATTCTAAAGCAATGCGCTTTACAATATCAATCCCGGACATTGAAACACCATCAACGACTTCAGCATAGGAAGCTAAATAACCATTTGTGCTGTTAACGAAACTTTCGGCATCAAATGCAGCGTTAGAAGGGCTGTTAACCAATTCAGAATCTGGAATAATTTTATATGCAGGAGCAATACTCTCCATAGAGGGTGGCGGGATCATCAAATCCTGTCCCACTTCAATCAAGTTCGGGTTGTACAGATTGTTTGTCGAGACGATTTGGTCAACGGATACCTGGTATTTTTGAGCAATTATCCGTAATGTGTCTCCCACCTGCACGGTATAGGTCAGGGAGTTGCTGCGTGGTGTGGGCAAAATAATGGGCACATTGGGTGTCGGTGTAGGAAGAGTTGGTTTGACCCTGAGATCATTCATCACATATGCGGTAGCCGCTGCCGTTATCTCAATTTGTTCATCGCTGTCATACAAACCGGAGACTTTCCAGGGCTGTGCACCAGGACCGGGTTTATAACATCCACTCAGGAAAAACACTGCTATGATGAAAACTCCAAAAATCCGCTTCATCCGCAAATTCCTAATCTCCCTCTTCATCCTGGCAGTATATGTCAAGATATCGTAATTCTTCCTCTTTGACAGCTTCAGCATACAGCTGGGCTTCTTTGTTGATTTCTAATGCGTGGTAAAGGGATACAGATAAATCAGTTGACCAGTATCGAGGCAATACCATCAAGGGGTCTTTCACTCTCAATTCGATCTCACCCTGGGGAATCCAGTTAAAAAGGAGCGGACCTCGTGAAAAAGCGGTGAATCCAACCTGATAGCCGGCTTTACGTGCAATATCGATAGCTTGCTCAGTGAAGTTGCCGCCTGACCAAATGTGTGCTTGAGGAATTGTCCCAAAATGCTCCTGGATTATCTGAATGGGCTCATATAATTCTTTCTCGACCACTTCAATTGGCGTATAACTTTGAATGTATTCAGAGTTGTGCCCGTGGGATTGAACATCCAGTCTTCCAGATTCCGCCAATCTTTCCATGCGATCCCATGTGTAGTCAGAGGTTAATTCCGTCGTTAGCCATGCAAGGGTCAATGTCCAATCATTTGCCTCAAGATAAGGCATAAAATATTCCTCGGTCACCCCCGGACGCCGATCATCGAGGATCAGCAGCATTGAGCGTTCTGGAATCTTTTCATTTGCGTTTAGAAAACCAATTAATTCTTCTATTGTGACCGTTGAAAAACCCATATCCTTTGCTTTTGCCATAAAATACTCAAAACTTGATAGTGAAATATCTGTCGTATTCGTAATCTTACGTCCTGGTTTGACAACCGAATGGAACATAATCGGTACAACTATCGTGCCAGGCGTACTTTTTCCCTCCCCCCAACGGTTTTCAAGATAATGGCAAGTATCTGCAATATATTGCACAGGAACAACCCCTTTTCTCAACGATTCTGATGAAAGCATGGTGAGTTTCTGAGGTATAGGAGTAAAGGTGGGGGGGATGAGTGTGGCTGTTGGTGTGGATGTGGCAGTTGCAGTAAGTGTTGTACTGGATTCAACCGTTACCGATGGCGTGTCAGTGAAATTAGGATCAGGTTCTCCGATCAATTGATCAGAATCCGATTGATAAGGTGCTGAACAGGAGGAAATTAGTAAAATACCAATAATCAAAATTAATCGAGATCGTATCATATAATCCTGGTCCTTAAGGAATCAATGTCAAAATTATACCGATGTCGTTGAATAAATACAAAAATAATCAAATTCAAACCTATACGACAGGTTCTCATCTTTAGAAAGCCGAATGTTCGACAGATCATTAATAAGCTAAAAGCTGTTACTATTATTAACAAAAAACAAGGAAGACAATTATGAAGTTGCAAATAGCCATTGATATGGTTGACACAACCACTGCGATTAAAATGGTGGATCAAATTTATGATGTTATTGACATCGTCGAAATTGGAACACCTATGATCATTCATGAAGGTGTTCTCCCGGTTGAAAGGCTTAAGGCTAAATACCCAGATCTGACCATATTAGCAGATACGAAAATCGTAGATGGTGGTGATATTGAGGCTAGCTATGCTTATGATGCAGGCGCAGATATTGTCACTGTTTTAGCAATGGCTCCGAAAGAGACTATTCGCGCAGTTGTTGAGACTGCATGTGTATATGGGCGTATGTGTATGGCAGATATGCTCTGTGTAAAGGATACTGTTGAAAGAGCAGTCGAATTAGAAGAATTGGGCGTGGATTATATTTGTTTACATACTGCAAAAGATGAACAGCATACAAAAAAAGCACCCTTAGATGATCTAAAAAAGGTGAACGGATACCTGACTCGGGCAAAAACAGCTGTGGCAGGTGGGATATGTTTGAAAACAACTCAATCAATCGTTGCTATTGGAGCAGACATAGTTGTCGTAGGCAGTGCATTAACAAAGGCACCTGACCTTCGAGAAGCTGTTCTTAAGATGAAAGCTGCTATTAGGAACAATCATCAATAATGAAAATAAGGAATGATTTAATGAATACTGTTGAAATTAGTCTCAAAATATTAAAGGAGTTGGAAGACTCTCTGAAAAGCATCAATCCAAAGGAGGTGGAAAAATTAGTCGATACGATTTCATCCTCAAAAAAGATTTTTGTTGCGGGTGCAGGGCGATCTCGTTTGATGATGCTCGGGCTGGCGATGCGCTTGATGCAACTTGGATTTCGGGCTTATGTTGTAGGAGAGACAGTTACCCCGGCCATTGGTTCAAGAGATCTCCTAATTATTGGTTCAGGATCTGGAGAAACAGGGACAATGAAAGCTATTGCAAAAAATGCCAAGAAAGCTGGTGCTAAGTTGGCATTAATAACGATCTATCCAGATTCATCTATTGGGCGACTTGCAAATTTAGTAATTCAAATCTCAGCAGCAACCTCGAAAGTCAAAAATGGAGAAGGGATAAAGTCTTTTCAACCTGGTGCCAACACCTTTGAACAAAGCTTACTGCTTATTTGTGATACTGTTGCCATCAGATTGATTGAAAAATTAAACATACTAGATGCAAATGAAATATTAATGAAGTATCATGCAAATTTGGAATAAAAGTTAATTATTGTATTGAAAGACCTGGGTGGGTTCATGCACAACGCCCGGTACTAGATTCAATTGATTTTTGACACAATTGATTACCCATCTGAGGTCATTTCCCCCAGACAGCATCCCTGATCCTTCCCGAATGATCAAGCACCAAAATAATCCGGGATAAAAATAGAGACTGTCTTTGAAGACAGTCCCTAATTTTTACATGAGGATACATATACTCAAAACCACCTCAGAACAAGCCTGCCTGTACTGCACCAAACAATAAGGCTAATCCCAAGCAAAGCACAATGGTGACGATGACAAAAAAGCGTTGTATGACATGTTGAATATCCATTACTGCCTCCTTTAAGCCATATCATATTGTTCGGAGAACACGTGATTGGGGGGAATATCAAGGTCCTTAAAACATCTTTGTACTGCTTTGATCATTGGTAATGGACCGCAGACAAAGAAGATCGCGTCTTTGTAGTTCTTATGCAAATGGCGACGCATGACATCTGTTGTAATAAAACCTGACTCACCATCCCAACCCTCATGAGGTTTCTCAAGCACATTGACTAATTTCAGGTTCATCTTCTTTTCAATTTCATCTAACTCTTCACGATAGATGATGGCTTCCCAGGTCGGATTGCCATAGAAGAAAACTATTTCTTTCTGACAATTCCGATATGCCAGTGTTCGCAGCATGCTCATCACTGGCGCGGATCCAATGCCGCCTGCAATAAATACCATACTTTTACAATCATGTTCATCCATGCTGAAATTACCATAGGGGCCATCCACATATATCGTTTGGCCAGGCTGCAGGGTTTTTATCGTATTTGTGAAATCCCCCAACTCCTTAATGGTGAACCCGATATAATCATCATCATGATCAGAATTCGTTGAGAATGAAAATGGATTTTCCCGGAAAATGAAGGGGGATTCAGTCGTAAGCCAGGCAAATTGACCTGCTTCAAAATCGAAACCTTTATGCCCGTCTGGTTCAAAATAGAGTGACCAACATTGTCCGCGCTCTTCGATGAGTTTAGCGACTTTATAAGGGTGCTTAAGCATTCTTATCGGTCGAATAACACGGATATAAAGAATGATCAACAGCCAAATGCCCGTCAGTGTTAACCAAATAACCTTCTGATAGGTTAGGGACATGTAGTAATTGACCTTGAACATATGAAAAATCGCTAAACCAATCGCCAGGAAGGATAAGCCGTCATGAACCCAGCGCCAAATATCATATTTGATTTTTAGAGCCTCGCGCCAAACCGAGGTTATCACTAAGATCAACATGGCTACGACAGAGACAACTGCTGCTCTCGCCCGCCAGGGTGCTACAATCAAATTGAGCAATCGCAATGTTTCCGGGTTATTGATGAATAGAAGAATCGGATGTGCCAGGGCAATAAGAAGGGTAAAGATTGAAAGGTTGTGATGGATCGTATATAAGGTGTCCATGGGAAAAACCTTTGTAAAGAATTTTAACCGAGAGGTTGGGATAGTCTGCAACCCCAGTAAAGCCATGGCCAAAAATCCCAAAGCGACTGACACCTCCCTCAAAAATTCTCGCCCATCAGGCCGGGGAAGAATGATCAATAGCGCTAAAGGTAGGAACACCATCAAAAAATAAAATGCAAGCCACAGAATGGTTTGTATTTTTTTCTTCAAATTACACTCCTTAGTCTCGTTAATTCGTTTTTAGTATTCACACTTGATATGGCAATAGGTTTATTTTTCCCGAAAGAATTTTATGTGAATATCAGAATCGCTGCTCAGGTTGACAAAATCATTTTTTTGAATAGAATAAGAACCACTGCCGAAGTGGCGGAATTGGCAGACGCGCTACGTTCAGGGCGTAGTGAGCCTTGGGCTCATGAGGGTTCAACTCCCTCCTTCGGCACTATCCCACAGCTTTCCTGTGGGATTTTTAATTTTCAAAGATCAACTTTTTAAAATGGTACAATAATTATAACAATAAATACAAAGTTATAGAGTTTCTAAGCGATGAAAAAGATCATAAAAGACAAACGCGTCATTGTAATCATAGTGGTGGTTATTTTGGTTCTATTATTAATGAACTTCAACCAGCGCATGGTCCTGATGTCTCGGTTGCGCAAACAGGAAAAGCAGCTCATCCAGGTTTACGCTGATCTTGAATCAACACGTGATGCCCTGAAAACTGAAATAGCCTATGCTGATTCTGATGAGGCTGTTGAAAAATGGGCACGTGAGGAAGCTGGAATGATCCAGGAAGGGGATATACCCATCGTTCTTTTACCACAATCAGAACCCGCCACCGCGCCAACGAAACAACCTGAAGTCGTTGTCGATAAAGCGGAAAAATGGGAGATTTGGCAGGAACTATTTTTTGGTGATTAGCACTTAAGCAAAACTCCCCTCTAATTGATAATTATGATACTTTCTCATTTCCAAACACGTCCATTGGTGGGGAAAAACGCGCTTTCGACGATGCCCCTATCCACTGATCTTGGGAGGTCTTATGTTCAAATTTACAAGACCAAAAGCGGATGGGAGCTGCAGAATGGGGAGATTCTAACCTATTCTCAGGTTCAAGCCATAAATCAAGACGAGAACAGCTGTTACGTTCTTCGAGATGGGAAACTTGAAAAAGTAGGGTTGTATTCAGAGCGCACAAACCGCTACTACAGCCTGATGCCTACAGAAACAGCACCTACGATGTTAATCTCTGGCATCCCGATGCACCGCATAAAAGGCATCACACCGGTTGAGGATACCGATCAAAAAATTAAGGCACTTGGAAAACCTTATGGAACCATCCTGGATACTTCCACCGGATTGGGCTATACTGCTATCCAAGCCGCAAAAAGTGCCAGCAAAGTCATCACTGTGGAATTTGACCCCATCGTTCTCTCTATCTGTCGCTTAAACCCCTGGTCGGGAGAACTTTTTGGGAATCCAAAGATTTTTCAACTTATCGGAGACAGTTGGGATATCGTAAATATCTTCCCTGAAGGTTCGTTCAACGCTATCATCCATGACCCACCCACCTTAACCCTGGCAGGGCATCTATACTCACAATCTATCTATGATAATTTTTACCGAATCCTGAAGGATAACGGGCATTTATTCCACTATATCGGAAATCCTGACAGCCGGTCAGGATCCTCCACCAGTCGCGGTGTTGTGAAACGTCTTCAAAGAGCTGGCTTCAGGGTCATACCAAAGCCACAAGCCTATGGCGTAGTGGCAAGAAAATAATCCTCAACCATACCAATACGATTAATTGTATAGGATGGATCAGCAATTCCATCGTTATCATGTATAATTCTGACGTGATGGATATCAATGATCTTACACAAGCAATGCACCAGTTTGTAAGGGAAAAGGGCTGGTATGAGCCTGACAGTTCACGCCCACAGACCCCTAAGAACCTAGCCACATCTCTCAGCATTGAAGCTGCAGAAGTACTTGAATGTTTTCAATGGTCTGAGAGATTGCCAGACACCCAATTGCTTGCCAGTGAATTAGCAGATATCATGCTTTACCTGCTGCAGCTTGCCAGTGTTTCCAGGATTGACCTTGAAAAGGCTGTATTAGAAAAACTACAATACAACTATCAACGCAGTTGGGATATCAACCAGGAAACAAAAAAGGAAGAAAATGACCAGGAAAATTAGTGTTTTCGGTGGATCCAACCCAAAACCTGGTACTAGCGCTTATGAACAGGCTTTCGCTTTAGGTAAGCTGCTTGGTGGTGCAGGCCTGGATGTGATCACAGGTGGGTACATGGGAACTATGGCCGCGACATCACAGGGCGCCAAAGAGGCAGGTGGCCATGTGATTGGCGCTGCCTGCCAAGAAATCGAAGACTGGCGCCCGGTTGCACCCAACCATTGGGTGGATGAAGAATGGCATTGTGAGACCCTTCTTGAACGGCTGGACAAGATGATCAAAAGCTGCGAAGCAGCCATCGCGCTCCCAGGGGGAGTTGGCACCTTGCTTGAAATATGTCTGACCTGGAATCTCCTTGCGATTGATGCGTTGAATCCGAAACCTGTGATCCTGATCGGTGAGGAATGGCACTCTGTGATGAGACATTTTTTCATCTCATTAGGAAACTATATCCCCATGCGAAATCGAGAATTTCTCGCCTTTGCACCAAACCCGGAAGCAGCCTTTGAACTTCTAGGTCATTTCCTACAATTGACTCCACCAAAAACAAATAAATAGAAGAAGAAAATAATTATGGATGAAAAAAAGTTAACACCAAGATCAGAAAACTATTCCGAATGGTACAACCAGCTTGTACTACGTGCTGAATTAGCCGATTATGCACCAGTTCGTGGATGTATGGTCGTGCGTCCATATGGATGGGCTATGTGGGAGAATATACGCGATGCACTAGACCGGCGTTTTAAAGCCACCGGGCATGTCAACGCTGCTTTTCCCCTCTTTATTCCTATGTCCTTTCTTGAGAAGGAGAAAGCACACGTGGAGGGATTTTCGCCTGAATTGGCCGTGGTTACCATCGGCGGTGGCTCTGAATTAGAAGAACCCCTGATTGTGCGTCCAACCTCTGAAACCATCATCGGGCATATGTATTCAAAATGGATCCAATCCTATCGTGACCTGCCGGTCCTGATCAACCAATGGGCTAATGTCGTCAGGTGGGAGATGCGGACGAGACTTTTCCTGCGCACCCTGGAGTTTTACTGGCAAGAAGGCCACACTGCCCATGCAACAGCAGAGGAAGCAGAACAAGAAACAATCCAAATACTCAATATCTATACCGATTTTGCGCTTAATGAAGCTGCTGTACCTGTTGTTCCGGGACGTAAGAGCGAAAGCGAAAAATTCGCTGGTGCTGTTCGATCCTATACAATTGAAGGCATGATGGGAGATGGTAAAGCCCTCCAAGCTGGTACAAGCCATAACCTCGGTCAGAATTTTGCCAAGGCATTTGATATTCAGTATTTAGATGAAAATAACACATTGCAGTACTGCTGGACGACTTCCTGGGGTCTTTCAACACGCTTCATAGGTGCAATTATCATGACGCATGGTGACGACCAGGGATTGGTTCTGCCACCACGATTGGCACCGGTGCAAGTCGTTATCATCCCAATCTTTCGCAAAGAAGAAGAAAAAGGACAGGTCATGTCTGCTGTGGACAGAGTAAAAAGCGAACTCGGTGATTTTCGCGTTGAAGTAGATGACCGAACAGAAGTCACACCTGGTTTCAAATTCAACCATTGGGAGATGCGTGGTGTTCCACTGCGTCTGGAAATCGGTCCTAAGGACGTGGCCAAAAACAGTGTTGCCCTGGCTCGGCGTGATATCCTTGGGCGCGAGGGCAAATCTTTTGTTCCTCAAGATGGCATCGCCCAAACCGTCCATGAAATGTTAGAGAAGATACAGGCAAATCTGCTGGCAAAAGCTAAGACATTTCGTGATGAACACATCTCGGAACCGAAAGATTTTTCTGAATTTAAAGAGATCATCAACAATAATGGTTGGTGTTCGGTCTGGTGGAAACCAAGTGCGGAAAATGAGGTTCTTGTCAAAGATGAAACCAAAGCTACCTTGCGCTGTTTCCCCCTGGAGAAGCCTGAGGGGTCAGGGCAGTGCATTTTCAGCGGCGAAGAAACCTCTGAAAGAGCACTCTTTGCAAAAGCGTATTAGCCAAATTGACTTATCTGGAAAGATTGAAGCTGATATGGCAGCCCCTGAACCTGTAATCTTTTCTTATCAATGTCAAATGAGGATGCATGCCAGCGGTTAACCCAGAGCGTCTCCGGTTTCAAATTGATCACATGATCACATTATTTAATGCACCGCAAGCATTTCATCGGCAGCTGCGGGAAATATTTGAGCTTTATGCAAACCGCACTTTGCGAATTGGTGAGACCATCTCTTCACAACCTCTCATCCCTGTATACCATTTACCTGATCTTGTGACGCGGCAAGTAGAATTAGATCTCAAGCCACACATCCTTCAAGACCCCCGAGCTGCCATCGCAATCGCAGATGAACTCTGGACAGATGCTTTTTTTGAGATACGGCATTTAGCAGGTTTCATCCTTGGTAATCTATCCATGGATGACCCGGATCCTATTCGCACACGGTTAGAAAATTGGCTGACACCAGACCTTGATAAAACACTCACCTCAGATCTGTTGTCTTATGGCACACACTCCCTTAAATCCTCTTTCCCAGACGTCTGGGAACAGTTCATCGAATCCTACCTCACTCATAAGGATCCCAGGATGATTGCTTTGGGTCTGCAAGGGCTCAAAGCAAGTTTACAATTAAATTCTGATAAGTCGCTGCCCTCGATTTTTCGATTGATCAGTCCCCTAATTCTAGATGTCGATCAAGATATATCAAAGGAACTTGAACACTTGATTAAGGCATTGATTTCAGTTTCTCCAACTGAAACAGCCTTTTATCTAAAACAAGCCCTATCGATCAGTGAATCCAAGGGGACAACTCGCCTGATCAAACAATGCCTGTTGTATTTCAGTGATGATCTACAACAAGAATTGAAAACTTCTCTGAGGTAATCCTTTTACGGAGATTTATAGCTTTGATGGGATCATCTGACCAGCTGGTGTTACAACCACCGGTCGTTTTGTGTCTGGACTCATCCAGACAGTATGACCATCTTCCCATAATTCCAGCAGAATAAGCGATCCCAGGTCAGCCTTAACCAGTTGCATTGCTGCAGCCATGGTGGTTTTAAAGACTTCTTCATCCGGCAAGGCAAGATGATAAATGAACCAGGCAGATAACCCAATTAATTCATCAACACTCAGTCCTGCTCCAAAATCCCTGGCCATTGTACCACCTGCCTGTCAAACAATCCTTCTAAAGTCAATCTATATAGTGCGTTTTGATACTTTCTTATGTTATTATATCTTTTGAGGTATCTGAAAGATTAACTAAATTATTGAAAAAAGTCAACGATCTTCCGAAACAATCTTTTTTGAAAAAGTGAGAAGAATATCTGTGCAAAGTAACAGTAATGTATCCCATGATATTCAGCTAATATTGCAGGAGACGCTCATATCCGCTCTTGAACACTCCCATGCACAAACAGGCTTGATTGGATTAATCGATGATGACTTTGATGAGATAAGAAACATTTGGCAAATCCACCCAGGGAATGCATCTCCTATGCCAATTGAAAATATCAATCTGCATGCGTTTCCAGAGATTTCTGAGGACATGATTAAACCCCTATTTCTCGAGGATTCCGCCCTGACAAAAATTTTAGGGTTACCCAAAAACTTTCTCTGGCATTACCTGATCTTATCAGAAGTTGAACAAGATCGGTTTTCCATTATTATTCTTCACCTTTCATCACCTCATGAATTAGTCAATCAGGATAAAGAATACTCGGCTAACCTGAAGGATCATACCAGTGAAAAACTCCGGCAAGCCTTCCTATATGAAGACTTGCATGATGCAATCCAGGCAAAAAATGAATTTATTTCTTTCATATCCCATGAATTAAGAAATCCTTTGACAGTGATCAATTCATATGCAGACATCATGCGAAAAGGCATAACAGGTGAAACCAACTCACAACAACAGGAATACCTGACGACAATCATCCAAAATGTAAAAAGGATGAATACGTTCATAAAAGACCTTTCCGATCAATCTCATATTGAAACAAAAACCCTCCAACTGGTGATTGAATCCACACCCATTCAAGAAGTCATTATTGAGGTGCTTAGCTCTTACGAAGCGCAAATCAAGGAAAAATCACTTGAAGTTGTAATGAAATTCAATGACAGCCTGCCAAATATGTGGTGCGATCGTTTACGCATCATCCAGATCTTATCTAATTTACTATCCAATGCAATCAAATACACGCCAGAAGGTGGAACAATTTACCTCGGTGCTGAGCATACACAAAACAAATGGGATATATCCGGTGCAGCTGAAGTGGTTCATTTCTGGGTCAAAGATACTGGATATGGCATCTCAACAGATGATCAATCTCGCATATTTGGTAAATTTTACAGGGCGTCTGATGAACGTATCCAAAGAATAAGTGGGGCTGGATTAGGATTGCTCATTGCAAAGAGTCTTACAGAAATGATGGGGGGCAAAATGTGGTTTGACAGCATCAAAGATAAAGGTTCAACATTTCATTTTACTGTCCCAATATAAGAAGTTATCTTCCAATATCGAAATGGAGTGATATCAAGCAATTTCTTCTATGAACGCATTATTAATAGAAAAAGACGCACCATTTGATGCGTCTTTATTATTTTTATCGACAAGCTAGAAAAGACTAAAAGCAGCAATGACAGGAGCAAACAGTGATGAAACTAAGGACATCACAGTGATCAGCGTGTTCAGAGATGGACCAGCGGTATCTTTGAAGGGATCACCGACGGTATCACCCACTACACTTGCTTTATGTGCATCAGAACCCGGGCCACCAAACTTACCTGTTTCGATAAATTTCTTGGCATTATCCCACAATCCACCGGCATTAGCCATCAACAAAGCGAAGATCACACCTGTGAAAATGCTGCCACCCAGAAAACCTCCCAGGGCATTCGGGCCCAGAATAAAACCAATTATCAAAGGCAATCCAACAGCCAGGAACGCTGGCAAAATTAGAGAGGACAGCGCTCCTTGTGCCGCCAACCCAACACAGGTTGCATAATCGGGCTTTTCTGTACCAGCAAGGATGCCTGGTTTCTCACGAAACTGCCTGCGGATCTCTTCAATCATATCAAAGGCATTGTGCGTCACAGACAGCATTGTTAATGCGCTGAACAAAGGCGGTGTCATCGCACCCAGGAAGACACCCGCGACAACAATCGGATCACGCAGGCTCATCTCGACCTCAATACCAGCAGCTGTCACAACTTCAGCGTAGGCTGCAAACAATGCCAAGACGGTCAAAGCGGCTGCGCTGATGCTGAAACCCTTGGTGATCGCTTTGGCTGTGTTCCCCGCAGCATCAAGGGTATCAGTTATCACTATCACTTCATGGTCCATCCCAGCCATTTCAGCAATACCACGTGCATTATCCACAATGGGGCCGTAAGCATCTGCTGAGACGATCATCCCACTGATCGAAAGCATACCCACTGCACTGATACCAATCCCGTAAATCCCTGGCAACCCAGTCATTTCTGATAGGTAATAAGATAACAACGTCGCTGCCGCAATGCCAATCACAGAGGGGACGATGCTCACCAATCCATAGCTATAACCAGTAATAATATTGATCGCTGCTCCGGAATCAGATACACGTGCTGTTTCTAAAACGGGTTTGCGGTCTTCTGAAGTGAAATAATCCGATGTAAATCCGATAATCACACCGGTTACCAAACCTGTTAATGTTGACCACAATACGCCAATATTGATATCACTCAATAGCACAAGCGCCGCAACCATGGCTGCGAAGAATAGGGTTGTGATGATCGTACCAAAATTCAAGGCTGGTCCGGGTTTCCCGTTCTTACCAACTCTCACGAATTGAATACCCAGCAAAGAAGCACCAATACCCAGTGTACACAGAATCAGCGGGAGAATCACATACTCCACTGATAGGGAGGCTGCTGATGCTCCTAGCAGCATGACTGCAACAGCGGAAGCGACATAGCTGTCAAAGATATCCGCTCCCATCCCAGCGACATCTCCAACATTGTCACCCACATTGTCAGCAACCACAGCGGGATTTCGTGGATCATCTTCTGGGATGCCAACCTCAACCTTACCCACCAGGTCCGCAGCGATATCCGCTGTTTTGGTATAGATCCCCCCTCCAGCTTTTGCAAGAAGTGCTAAGGTAGATGCACCAAAGCTGAAGCCTAAAATGACTTCGGCATCACCCGTTAATAAGAAAATCACTGTCATTCCCAACACAGCCAGCCCAACCATCGCTAAGCCCATTACGGAACCTGCATAAAATGATAAGCGGAATGCTTTGTTAAGAGATTCATTTGCGGCTGTGGCTGTGCGGACATTCGCCTCTACTGCGACAGCCATACCCAAATAGCCTGCGATTGCTGAGCATACCGCACCAGCAATAAAGGCAACTGCCATGCGAATACCATTTAGCGGTGTAATGCTAGCCTGACCGGATGCAATTTCGTTTAAATCAAAACTGAACACAACAGCAATGATAAAACCCAGGATCACTGCCACAATCGTGAGAGCCAGGTAAAGCCGTTTCAAATAGGTTTGTGCACCTTCTCTAATCCATGATGCAACTTCTTGCGCTTTTTCAGTACCGGGGGGTTGCCTTTTCACCCAGAAAAACAAATAAAGTGCCACACCAATTGAAATTACGCTGGCAACCATACCGATATAAAGCCAAATTTTCATCTTTGTTTACTCCTAAAATAAAGTTTTCCAGCGCTTGAAGGATCTTGTCTCAGCGCTGATATGATTTTTACATATTCGCTGAACGCCACCAACGATAATGCGACTCTCGTAATTCATCACTTGATAGCAATGGATAGTATGCCATTGCAGATTCATTGCCCACAAAGAAACCGTTTTTTACCGTCCGGTAGGCGAATGTGGCTGGGCTGGCTCGATCTACCATTTTCGTTGCCACTGGTTTGGTTTTCAGATCTTTGAGAACTTCACGTAGGTGATCCATATTTGAATAGGGCAAATCTCCAGCCCGCCCCATTTCTGGATTCGACGCAAGCTCATCCAGGCGAAGTTCAACATAGACAATGGCAGGCAGTGTCACCAGTGAGGTGGGATTTTTAACAATCAAATCAAAAAACTCTAATGGGTTCAAACGACTGGCTACCAACGGTGAAACAGGGACAATCTCCTTGTAAAGATGTAAACCATCATCCAGTGGTGGTATATCCTCGC
>JAYELT010000115.1:34780-49782 GCA_034717715.1 Chloroflexota bacterium
ACTCGTTCTTCCCCTTTTTCTTTCGCATCCAGGGCTTCGTCGATAGCTACTCGGATGGCATGTGCGGATTCCGGTGCAGGGATGGTCCCTTCCGTCTGAGCGAATTGGATTGCAGCCGCAAAAGTCGCCGGCTGAGGCACTGCAACAGCCTCAAGATAACCAGCGTCATACAATATACAGATCTGTGGTGCCATGCCGTGATAGCGCAAACCACCGGCGTGGATTGGCGCAGGGATAAAATCATGCCCCAGTGTGAACATCTTCAGGATTGGAGCCATTTTCGCAGTATCCCCATAATCAAAAGCGTACAGACCTTTTGTAAGTGTGGGTGTCGCGTTCGGTTCTACTGCGATGAGCCTTGTTTTCTTTCCTTCTGTCAGGTTCTTATGCAGGAATGGGAAAGCACAACCCGAAAAATTCGACCCACCCCCCACACAACCAATCACCACATCTGGATATTCATCCGCCATTTCCATCTGCTTTAAGCATTCCTGTCCAATAACAGTTTGGTGCAATAACACGTGATTCAGAACAGACCCCAAACTATATTTTTTCTTGCCGTTTGATTTGACCGCAGCTTCAACAGCTTCGGAAATGGCAATTCCCAACGAACCGGGGCTGTCTGGATGTTTTTTCAGGTACTGGCGACCGTAGTTTGTATTTTCTGAAGGACTGGGAAAAACCTCTGCATCATAACTTTGCATGATGATCTTGCGATAAGGCTTCTGTTCATAGGAAGCTTTCACCATATAAACTTCCAATTCCATATCAAAGAAATTACATGCAATCGAAAGTGCTGATCCCCATTGGCCGGCACCTGTCTCTGTCGTCAAGGATTTTGTCCCATCGGTTTTGTTGTAAAATGCTTGTGCGACGGCAGTATTACACTTATGACTCCCGGAGATTGATGCACCTTCGTTCTTGTAATAGATATGGGCAGGTGTGCCTAACACTTTCTCAAGCCTTCGCGCCCGGATCAAAGGTGTTGGACGCCAAAGCTTATAGATCTCACGGATTTCTTCCGGGATGTCAATATAGCGCTCAGTACTCATTTCTTGCTCAATCAGCGACATCGGGAAAAGCACATTCAGAAATTCTGCAGTTACAGGCTCCTTCGTGTGCGGATTCAAAACTGGCGTTGGTCCCATCGGCATATCAGCGCTGATGTTGTACCATTGCTTCGGAATATCGTGCTCACTCAACAGGAATTTATATTGGTCTTTAGACATTTTGCTACCTCCATATCGTTTTCTGATGGACAATTAGCCAGAGTAATGGGTCAAATACATTAAAAAAACGTTCATCCCATATTGGGACGAACGTTATTGTCCGTGGTGCCACCCAGCTTAGGCTTTCCTTATAAACAAAAAACCCGTTGATGATGCAACGGGGAAAAGGCCAGCCTCACTCATTACTCAGGTACAGCAGATTTTCTGCGTATACCTTTCACCTTGATAACGGCGGTGTGTCCGTCTGAGGCTAATCGTCACCTTTCGCCACAAAAACTCTGAGGACCATTCAACACCAGCGTGTGTGCAGCTTCTCACCTTCTGCTGCTCTCTGTGACACCGTGTTCGAGCCTACTCTTCCTCTTCAACGTCTGTCATTATGTAATTATGTTTCATATTATAAGCAAATCATCCCGTTTGTCAAGGGTGCTTTTCTTAAGATGCTGGGTTTTTCTTATTACCCATGGGGACCGGTTCAAAAACTGCAAGATTTGTTTGAAGGTACAGACGACCTCTAATGCGCACCCATAATAGGATCAAACCACTACCAAGAATGATCGCCATCAAACCAAACGCACCTCCTTCTGGGCCGAATGCGCCACCGGTGAGCCATGCCGGCCCAACAGATTCAGTCGCGATTATTGTCGCGCCGTTGACCATACCGCTGACAGGGAAACCAAATACATTCCCCTGGAAAATATTCCATGAGATATGTAAACCAATTGGGATCGCAAGGCTTCCCGTCAGGAACATACCCAGTCCAAGAAATATCCCTGCGAAAGCAATGTTCACCGTGCTAACCCATGTGGCATTCGGATTATCCAAGTGAAGCCAACCAAAAACCAGCGAAGTAAGCGCGATTGTAGCTACCAATGCCCACCTCTTACCAAGAATTTTATTATTTAGCCCTTCTGCCAAGTTTAGTAAAAGATAACCACGAAATAAGATCTCTTCATACACGCCCACAAAAACGTACAATAATAAAGATTGAATAATCCCTGCAGCAAAGCTAACATCACCTCTAAAAGACACGAAATAACCACGCGGATTGATAGTCCCTGTGATCCAACCAAAAAGAAAAATTAATCCCATCAATAAAGCCCCCAAAGCAATGCCAAAACTAAAATCTTTCCACCAGATTTTTGAAAACTTAAAACCAAAATCGATGAACCTTCTGCGGTCAATCCACTTTCCAATCAGGAACGTTGCAGCTATTGTTCCCATACATATCGCTCCAGGGATAACTAGTGAACCAACCCAAGGGTTTTCCATTATCTGCATCGGCTGCAAACCAGCAATAAGATGCTGAGGTTTCAATCCAAAGATGTCATCGGTCATCACTGCCAGGAACAGCAATATGACAAAACAAATCACTGTCAACATTATAAATGAGCCCACAAACAAACCCAGGCGCCAAATAGTTCGTAGGCGTTGCTCAGTGCTGTTCCAAAAAAGTCGCTTAAGCAAATTTATTGAAGTTGTCATTGTTCCTGAATGATATCGCAGAAAAATAACGTGCCTTAATCTTCTCTGGGGTTTCATCATCGGGCACATCTAAATAGGATCCCAATAGGGGATAAATCTGATTGATCGACTCAGAGATGTGCTGCGCAACACGGCGGATGGAGAAATGGGCTGTTGGGGCAGCTCTAAGCCGGCAAAAGTGAAATGCCTGACGTAAATTTAGTGTAAACAGCACACGGCGGTTAAAACCATTGGGGATGATATAGCTCGCGACATCCGGGTTCCAGGATGCAATCTGATGGTAAAGGTTTGCAGCTTGCTGCATAACATCGATATACACCTTTTCGCAACCAGACTCACCAATCCCAACAGGTACAGCAAATCCAAGATTTCCTGTCAAAGATTGTGCTGTTTGAGACATCATACGATGACGTTTGAATTCAAAATAAGCACCCTGATCCATGACCGCATCAAAAGTTATTTGTGCATACTCAAATTCACGCAGTGGCTGATCAAATTTCCCTCTCTCCGACATGATGATCTTGATCAACTGTTCCTTTTCTTCAGTCGATAACGCCAGCACATGATCCATGCAACATTGAAAATTCATCCTGCGGTCAAACCTGAAAAGCATTGCTGCCAGAACCTTATCTTGTCCGTTTTTGTCCCAATCGAGCAAGTTAAAATCCTCATCTGCTCTCTCCTGAGGCATCTGTTTAGTATAAGTACGCAACTTTTCCCTTAAATTGACTAGATAAGCATTACACCTGGCATACTTGATCAGGGTTGGTGTTTCACTCTGACCAACCTCACGTAGAGTTACTCCAATCGCTTGCACTTCTTTTAATGGTGAACTGAGCATTTTACAGATGGCATATTCAAGGGAACGAGCGTTGATGGTTATACCAACATTTGCCAAAGAAGCTGCTGGAAGAAGGAAACGGCAAATATCCACCGCAGCAGATTGGATCCGGCGCTCATAAGATTTCTCAGATTCTGTCTTTTTTCTGGCATTCCTGGTGCATAACCAGGCTTTTACCCTCGGTAGACAGTCCTTGTAAGTCTTGAATAATGCCTGGCAAGTGTTAATGAACCGGTCATGTAACGGATGGTTACGAAGCTCATCCGGGATGTAAAACGCGTCCCCCTCCCACAACTGGAAACGTGTGGACTTCTCTGTATACGATGCTAACCGGTTGCCTTCAATGGTCTCAATTGCCAATCGGGAAACGTTTTCCAGTGCTATGTGTAATATTGCATGTTCGGCAACGGAGGAATGACCATATCCAACCACCCACTTCTCATGGAATCGAGCTGTTTTTTCATCTGATAGTTCAGCAGCAATCTCATCAAAGGATTGTGGAGAACGGGAAGTTTTTGCAAATGTTACAGCTATCGTTTCAGGGTTTAAATCTTTAGGGTTTAAGAGGTAAATTCGGCGAGGTTTCGTCATGGTTAAAGATCTTTCGAGCGACAGCTTTATCTCGATCAATTTGAGCAAGGAAAGCATTGACGCTATCAAATTTCCGCTCATCTCTGATCTTATCGATAAACGCTAATGTGAGTTTCTCCCCATAGATGTTACCATCAAAATCCAGGATATGAGACTCAATATTAGGTAGTGATTGGACTTCAAACGTCGGTCGATAACCCACATTGGTAATCCCCTGAAAAACTCGACCGTTGTACATCACGCGAGTGGCATATACACCCACTGCAGGCTTTTTCTTTCGCGGCCAACATAAAAGATTGGTAGTTGGTAACCCTAATTTTAATCCTCTGTCAGAGCCATGCACAACCGTACCAGTGATGGTGTAGTTACGACCTAATAAGTTTGCCGCACACACAACATTACCTTCGTCCAGAAAATAACGGATTTTGGTCGAGGATACATCTTGATCATTAACTATCACTGGCTGAACAGTTTCAATCGAGAAGGATTGGTCGCGTCCAATTGCCTGTAAAACTGATCCTATCCCATGACGGTCTTTTCCTAACGCAAAGTCAGGTCCGACGACCAATACACCTAAGCCAAGATTGTCCATCAACCCATTTATAAATGATGTTGGTGATAGATTTGCAAATTCACGATTAAATTCAAAGGTGATTACAAAGTCCACACCAAGTTCAAGCAGCTTGGCGCTTTTTTCACTTGGCGTCGAGAGATACTGATTTTCCGTGTTTGGATTGAAATAATCAGAAGGGTTTGGGAAGAATGTTACCACGATAATTGGACTTGCTTTCGGCTTTGATTCTTGAAGCATGTGATGAATAATCGCTTGATGTCCAAGATGTACACCATCGAAATTACCTATGGTAATAAATGAGTTCTTAAACGGATATGGTTTTAAGTCTGAAAAACGAACTATTTCCAAAATATCGTCAGGATTAATCTGCGCCATTAGCAATCAGCATTAATGAAAAATTAGTGACTCTCCCAAAAAACTGTTTATAAGGATCAATGTTCGTGTCAATCATTCAAGACAACTATCGTCTAGGAAAAGAAAACCTTCCTGGGCTGCCACTCTTCTTCCTCGGGGAGATACTCGAGCAGCGCTACCAATTCACCTTGTTGGCTGATTGCCCTAACCCAATGTTCGGGATTCTCAGGTTCCTTCTCTACAGGGATTCGATGTCCATGACGTACAAGATCAACTTCCTCAAAACTTAGTTCCCTGGAAGGCCAATCGCCTAATGCTTCCGCTGCTGGGATCAAGTATTTATACCAATCACCATCTTCAAATGCTTCTTTAAGTTTGCGCAATTGAATCGCATCTCTAAGTGCAAACTCACCACTCTTTGTCCGGCGCAAACCGACAAGATGCCCACCGCAATCGAGGACATCACCCAGATCATTTGCCAAAGCTCGCACATAGGTCCCGGATGAACAATACACATCGATAATCGCTTCAGGTGTATCCCATTCAAGCAGCTCTAAATGATAGACATCAATAAGCTTAGGTTCCAGTTCAACCTCTTCCCCCTTACGTGCCAATTCATAGGCTCTTTTCCCGTTAATCTTCTTAGCAGAATAAGCCGGTGGAACTTGCTCAACTGTACCCTCAAACTGCGTCAGGGCTTCAACGATTTGTTCTTCAGTGATATCCACAGGTGAACGCTGGGTAACCTCACCTTCACCATCAAAAGTATCAGTCCGCTCTCCTAAACGAATTATCGCCTGGTAACGTTTATCCGAAGCTGATACATACTCACTTAACCGAACTGCTGGACCAACCAGCACAACCAGCACACCTGATGCACGAGGATCTAATGTGCCAGTATGACCAGCGCGTTTTATTCCGGTTCCCCGGCGAACAACCTGAACAACATCATGCGATGTCATACCAACAGGCTTATCTATGACCAATACCCCTGAGATAGCATTTTTTACATCAAAATTTTGTTCACTCATCTTTTTCTTTACTCCCAGATATGGTGAAGGATTTACTCCTTATTCACTTTTTCTTTGCTCTAATAATTTCTTGGTTAGCAGAATGACACGCTTCTGTACATTTTCTAAAGACCCTTTGACATCAGCACCAGCCGCAGCTGCATGCCCCCCACCCCCTAAAAAAGTTGCAATACCTGAGACATCTAACCCGGGTCGTGCTCTCCAACTAATTTTAACATCATTTTGTGATTGTTCAACAAAAATCAATGCAATCTCGGCTTCTCTAACCGATGATAAAATATTGACGAGATCTGCATCACCATTTCCAGGATACCCGATATCCTGTCGGTCATCAAGGGTCAAGCTTGTCCAAATAATACCGTTTTCATGCTGTAAACGAATCAGCCCCGCTCCCCAATAACGCACAGCTTTATAAGATTGTAATACCAATTCCTCACGGTAAATTCTGGCTAAATCAGCCCCAAAATCCATCAATTCAGCTGTTCTACGCATGGTCGCTGAATTTACATTGGACGTTCTGAATCCAATTGTGTCACCAACAATCCCCGCAAGTAAACATGTTGCCACATCCTGATCTATCGTTAATCCCCATTTTGGTAAATGATCAAAAAGGATCTCAGCGGTCGCAACCTGTTCAGGTTCAACAATGTTATTTATGCCAAAATTCAAGTTTGTTTTGTGGTGATCAACCACCAGATCAGGTTTACCATAATCATTCAGCACATGTCCTACCCTATTTAGATCGGAACAATCCAACACGATGGCCAAATCCACATCTCCATCTGGGACCTGCTTGACCAGTTGAATTTTAGGAAGATATTCAAATCCTGCTGTATCATCCTCTAAAACCATTTGCACATATTTGCCCGCATTTTTCAAAGCCAAACCTATGGCTAACACCGAACCGACTGCATCAGCATCAGGTCGAACATGGGAGGTGATTAATATTCTATGATTCTGGTTCAGCTGATCTGCAATTTGTTGGTCAATGCTATTCATCATAACCATCCACTAAATGCGGATCAATCTCGTCATGTACATCTTGCGTGCGGGTCTCTCGTTCTTCTCGAATCTCCTCTAGGAGAATTTCGATTCGATCTACTCTTTCCGGAGTCTCATCCCAAAAAAACCGTAATTTTGGCATCACGCGTAGTTTAACTTCCTGGCTAAGGCTATAGCGAAGAAACCCACTGGCATTTTGCAATCCATGCAAAATTTCTTTTGCTTGTGACTTACCAACTAAGGTAGATACATAAATATTTGCAAAGTCTAATTCACGATCCACAGCAACATCGGTGATATAGACACCTTGAACGCGAGGATCATTTACTTTTGATTCAATAATCTCGGTCAAAACGCGCCAGATTTGATCCTGGATTCGCTTCAACCTAATTTCTGACGGCATCCTTCCTGCTTTCTACTCCCCTACTATACTTTCTTCTCTTCAATAACATACCCTTCAAGCTCGTCACCTTCTTTAAATTCATGAAATTGTTTCATAGAAATACCGCATTCAAACCCCTCACGCACCTCACGAACATCATCCTTTTCACGCTTTAAAGAACCAATCTCACCTTCGAAGAGCACCTTTTTATTTCGGATCACCCTGATTCTCCCATTGCGCCTGATCTCACCTTCGATCACACGGCAACCTGCTGCAACTTTATAACGGGAAACCTTAAAAGTCGCTAAAACCTTTGCTCGCCCTATCACTTTTTCAACCATTTCTGGTTCAAGCATTCCTTTTAGTGCCTTTTCGATATCTTCGATCAGGCGATAGATGATCGTGTATAACCGGATCGAAACGCCTTCTATATCTGCCAAACGTTCCGCAGCATTATCAGAATCAACAGAAAACCCAATCACAATGGCATCAGAAGCAGTAGCGAGCATCACATCACTTTCAGTCACATTCCCTGTATCCTGATGCAGAATTTCAATGGAGACTTCAGGCTGTTTTTCACCTAATTCCTTTAATGAATTAACGATTGGTTCTAATGAGCCTTGAACATCTGCCTTAACAATCAAACGCAGTTCCTTTTCCTCTCCTGCTTGAAGGCGTTCAAACAGATCCTCAAGCGTGGCTCTTTGGATGATATTATGAGATTTTTCTTCCACTTTCATTTCTTCGACAATCGCACGCGCTTCCTTTTCTGATCCCACAACCCGGAAAATATCACCTGCACATGGAACATCATTAAGACCCATCACAACAAATGGTGTGGATGGACCAGCTTCTTTAATCCTATTACCGCGAAAATCAAACATTGCCCTGATACGGCCATGAGATTTTCCAGCCAGTATCGTGTTACCCACTTGGATGGTCCCATTCTGCAAGAGTAACGTTGCCATCGTGCCTCGGGATTTATCTAATTCCGCTTCAACAACGGTCCCCAGAGGTTCTCCCTCGGGATTCGCCTTAATTTTCATATTATCAGCAACCAGGAGGATCGCTCCCATCAAGTCATCCAATCCTTCCATCTCAACCGCAGATACAGGCACAACGATCGTATCGCCATCCCATTCATCTGGGATCAAACCGATTTCAGAAAGCTGCTTTTTTACACGTTCTGGATTAGCGGAAGGAAGGTCCATCTTATTTAAGGCCACGACAATCGGTACTCGAGCTGCTTTTGCATGATTTACAGCTTCACGAGTCTGCGGCATAACGCCATCGTCCGCTGCAACAACCAGAATAACGATATCTGCGCCCTGTGCACCGCGCGCTCTCATGGATGTAAATGCAGCATGACCGGGTGTGTCCAGGAAGGTGATTTTTCTACCTTCATGTTCCACCTGGTAGGCACCAATCCCTTGCGTGATGCCACCTTCTTCACCAGCGGCCACATTAGCATCTCGGATGACATCTAAGAGGGAGGTTTTTCCATGGTCGACATGTCCCAACATGGTGACCACAGGCGGACGTGCTTCAAGATCTTCTTCCGCTTCATTATCAATCACCTGCCGCCACAGAGGAACCACTCCCTTTTCTTCAGGCGTTTCCTCTTCAATTATTTCCAGCTCAGGTTCAAAACCAAGTTCACTGGCAACCACAGCCGCTGTATCAAAGTCAACACTCTGGTTAATACTGGCCATGACACCATTACCCATCAAAACCTTGATGACATCAATAGGACTGGCTTTCAGCTTTTCAGCCAATTGTCTAACGCTGATACTATAAGGTAAGATAATTTTTTTACTGTCGTTATCGCTCACGCAACACCTCCAAGGTCAATCCCCTATCCTAAAGCAATCAATGGATGCCGTAGGATGATTAATCGAATATTTTCTGTTGAGGAGCGATCAGATGATTTTTAATTCATCCTGACAATTCCTCTGCCCCCTTATGATTCTTGCTTTCTTCAGGAATATGGGTATCCATATAACACATTAAGCTTTGTTTTTCCTGATCCGTTAGCCTGGTTTTCAGAGCGTGGTCAAGAGCACCATTAATTCCTCGCAGCCAGCATTCTCGCCTGTCATGTAAGTAAGCCCCTCTTCCATGGGCTTTACCACTTGGATCCACTAACACTCCCTCAGAACCATTCACAATCCTGATCAGTGCCCGTTTGGGATGCACTTCTCTGCAGCCCACGCACGTTCGTTGTGGAATATGCTTTCTGCGACGTTTAGATTTCTTAACCATCTAATCGCTGCTCATTTTTTTTATTTCTTCCAATCTTCCCATTTGTCAGCTTCATCTGATATTGGGCGACGTTTCTTGCGCTTTTTCTTCTTACTTGGCTTGGGTTGTTCCTCTTCTACTTTTACAGGTTTGGATTTTTCTGGTTCGTAATAGCCATACTTTCTGGCATCATATGAGAAGAGCTTATCAAATTCACTTGCTTCTTCCTTGGTTTTTTCAGGTTCTGGTTTTGATTTCTCTTCCTCAGTCACCAGATCTTCAGAAACTTTTAAAGAAACCTTGCTTTCCGTTTCTTCTGGAGCTTCAGGGCCAGCAACTTCTCCTTCAGCTTCAATTTCAGCTTCAGCTTCACCTTCTGCAACCGCTTCTTCAGCTTGAGTGGGTTCCTTCGCTTCTTCTAATGCCAATTCCTCGGCAGCTTTCGCTGCTGCTTCTTCAGGTGTAACACGCAGTCCATCCGTAAGCTCAGCAATTTTATTAAATGACTTCGGACCAATTCCATTTAGCCCTAAAATTTTATCAGCATCCTTCCGCATCTGCAAAATCAGGTCGCCTAAGGTATACAGGTCACCTTCCTGAAGGATAAACAGAATATGCTCGGGTAATTCAACATCCAGGATATCAATCTCAAATGTCAAATCCGGAACTGTTGCCAATGCTTCTTCATGACGGCGCCTTTCTTCAAGATCTTCTTCCCGGCGCTGCTCTTCCACCCTCTTTTCAATTCGGTTAATGAATTTGGCCATGAAATCATAATCCTCAGGTGGAAGCGGACGACCCTCAGCTTTTTTACTAAGCATCACCCTGATTTTTTCCATGGCTTCAACCTCTCGCTCTGCCATCTCCTGATAAGCAGGATCCTCAAGCAATTTCTGCAGTGACTCACCAGCTGCTTCGACCTGGCTCTTGATATCGATCCGCCAACCGGTCAATTTGGCTGCTAGACGAGCATTTTGCCCATCTCGCCCAATTGCCAGTGAAAGTTGATCTTCAGGCACAACAACTGTTGCTGTATTACCCACTAAATCTGACTCTGCCAGATAAACCCCTACAACCCTCGCGGGACTGATCGCTTTGGCGATAAATGAGGCCGCATCTTTACTCCACTCGATCACATCGATTTTTTCATCGCTGAGTTCACGTACAATAGCCTGGATACGAACTCCCCGCACACCCACACATGCACCAACCGGATCAATACCTTGCTGTGTCGCAGAGACGGCAACCTTTGCCCTCTGTCCTGGCTCACGTGCAATGGATCGGATTTCGACCACACCATGATAGATTTCAGGAACCTCGTTTTCCAATAATCGTCGTAGGAATTTACGATGACCTCTGGAAAGATAGATCTGTGGCCCCCTTCCACTTTCTTTGACCTCGTAGAGTAGACATCGGATTCGGTCATGCACATGCAGACGTTCTCTTGGGATCATATCTTTGCGCAGCATCAAACCCTCAGCTTTTTTATCTAGGCCAATGGTCGCGCCTCGACCACTGATCGCCTGGACAACACCGCTAACGATTTCACCAACCTGCTTTTCAAAATAGTTAAGTTGGATTTCTCGTTCAGCTTCGCGGATACGCTGTTGAATGACTTGGCGTGCTGTTTGAGCAGCCACACGCCCAAAATTTTGCGGCGTGGTCTCAACAACAACCATATCTCCTAACTCGGCCTCCGGGTCAACTTCTTGAGCTTTGTTGAGTTGAACTTCAGTAAATTCATTCTGAACTTCTTCTACAACCTCCTTTTCAGCAAAGATAAGCACCTCACCGGTATCCATATCAAACTTTGCTTCCACAAGCTGAGCATTCGACGCGTTAACAGCCCGACGATAGGCGGATATCATTGCTGATTCGAGGGCTTCCAGGATGATCTCCCTGGAAAGTTGTTTGTCTTCAACAACCTCATTGAATGCCAGTGCAAATTCACTTTTCATGATGCCACTTACTCCCTATGACTAATCCTACTTGATACAAAGAAAAGTGGGGGGAACCCACTTTTCGACGTTAAGGGTATGAAAATAATAAGCCTAAGCTTATCAACTCACAAGTGATTCTAGCACAAATCAAAATGAGGTGCAAGGGATTTTAGAATACCACGATCATCAGTGGAAAACGTGAGATCCGGTTTAGGAGTGTTTCAATACATTGGCATAAACCTGCCATAACAACTTCAATCCGATCAACATTCTTTGGTCAGATTGAAAAAATCTACTATAATTTAATCACCAATCCATAATTCAGATAAGGACGATGAAATGAAAACAGATTTCTTGTGGTGGCGAGATGGCATTATCTATCAAATTTATCCTCGGTCCTTTGCCGATGCAAGCAATGATGGGATCGGTGACCTCCAGGGGATCATTGGAAAGCTGGAGTATCTTCAAACACTGGGGGTGGATGCCATTTGGCTTTCACCGATTTACCCCTCTCCTGATGTTGATTTTGGCTACGATGTCGCTGACTATAAAGCCATTGATCCCAAATTTGGAACGATGAAAGATTTTGAACAGCTGGTCAAAAAAGCCAAAAAACATGATATCCATATCATCCTGGATCTGGTACTGAATCATACATCCGACCAGCATAAATGGTTCATCGAGTCTAAAAGTTCCAAGACCAATCCATTTCACGATTGGTATCTCTGGCAAGATCCCAAACCAAATGGTGATCCACCCAATCAATGGCAGTCTGTCTTTGGTGGGTCCGCATGGGAATTTGATCCGAACTTAGGGCAATATTTCTGCCACATGTTCTACAAAGAACAGCCCGATGTGAACTGGCGCAATCCCGCGGTACGGGCTGAGATGCTTGATGTTTTTCGATTCTGGTTGAAGAAAGGCGTAGATGGTTTTCGCTTGGATGTATTCAATGCTTATTTCAAAGATTCACATCTACGGGACAATCCAAGGAAATTTGGCATCCGACCCTTTGATCGGCAAGAGCATATCTATGATTGCTCGCAACCTGAAATGTTCCCCCTTCTTAATGAAATACGCAGCATACTGGATCAGGACAAACAAGCTTATGCTGTCGGTGAGAGTTTCCTGGCAACAACAGCTCAATCAGCCAGCTATTGTGGGGATGACAAATTGCATGCAGCTTTTAATTTTGAGTTCGCAGAGAATCGATGGCATCCAGCTCGCTTCCTCAAATCCACTCGAAAATGGTATCACACCCTGTCAGCCGAGGCCTGGCCAAATAATTTTCTCAGCAATCACGACATGAAACGAGCTGCTTCTCGGTACTGCTTCGGAGAAGATGATCGCCGTGCCAAAGTAGCGGCTGCCATGCTTCTGACACTCAAAGGGACACCTTTCATTTATTATGGGGAAGAAATTGGCTTGCGTGATATCCCCATTTTTAAGAAATCGGATGTCAAAGATCCCATAGGTCAACGGTATTGGCCATTGAACAAAGGACGCGATGGCTGTCGAGCACCCATGCAGTGGAGCAGTGAAATCAATTCGGGTTTTTCTAAAGTTGATCCCTGGCTGCCTGTACACCCAGATTATCCGACACGAAACGTCGCTCAACAATCCTCCAATCCTGATTCCCTCCTGAACTTTTATAAAAAAGTCATAAAGATACGGAAATCAGAATCTGCACTCCAGAGAGGTAACTTCAATCCCCTTGACGAAGATCCAAAGCACATTTTGGCATACCAACGACAGCATAAGGATGATATAATAACCATCCTCTTAAATTTCTCCAGTCAATATCGCAATATTACCCTCCCTGAAGGTCATTGGAACTCTCTGATCAATGAAAATGAAACTGCATCAGGATCCATGCAATTATCACCCTATCAGGTGGAGATCCTGAAGTTGAAAAAATGAACCAACCGCCATTTCATAAACAAAATTACTGATCTCATCATTGATTCATCAATCTGTCTTCAACTGCACGATATATAAGGAAGCGTTCGATGAATATCCCTTACATCTCAGGAACTGATCCGCCTCCAGAATTGCCGCTTGGTCGATTTCTCCCGCCTATACCTGTTGGGATTGCAGCAAAGTGGTGTCGAGAGAATCTCTCGCCTGGCGAATGGGTTCTGGATCCATTTGGTTTCAGCCCAATGCTCCCCATTGAAGTTGCGGCAGCAGGAAATCCAATATTAGTATCAGTGAACAACCCCATCCATGCCTTCTTGCTCAAGGTTTTAGCCAGCGCACCGAAAAAAGAAGAGCTGACCGCAGCACTACAAGACCTTGCAGTTGCACCTAAAAGCGATGACCGTATGGAACCCTATATCCGCAGTTTGTATCACATTAATTGTGCAGATTGCCGCCATCAAATCGAGGCAGATACTTTTCTTTGGGAAAAGGGTTCAGATCAACCTTTTGCAGTCCAGGTTGACTGCCCCTACTGTGGTGCAAATGGAGAACAGCAATTGACAGAGGAATCCCTTCAAAGCCTGTCACCATTACCCCCAAAGCATTTGCATCTTGCACGAGCGCTGAATCGAATCGTCGACAGAAATGATCCATTACACTCACAAGTTGAAAACACACTCAACGCTTATCCTGCCCGCCCTCTTATTGTTTTGCAAACGATCATCAATAAACTTGATAGTTTGGAGCAAACACCGAGGCGCCGCGAATTATTGATTGCATTGATCCTTTCAGCTGCTGACCGAGGGAATACTTTATGGGCGCACCCGTCACCTCGCAATAGACCTCGCCAAATTGTAATTCCTTCCATGTATAAAGAGCGGAATCTTTGGAAGGTTTTGGAAGAGTCTGTCGATGAATGGCAAGCAATAAAAACACCTCTGCCAGTAATTGAATGGGAAGGACAACCATCCGAATCGATCGGTATTTATCGGTTTAGAGGTCGATTCAAAACGCTGGACTTTTCAACAGGTTCTCCCCCCATAAGCGCCATACTTACTGCTATTCCCAGGCCTAACCAGGCATTTTGGACATTATCTGCTTTGTGGACAGGGTGGATATGGGGTCAAGACGCAGTTTCTCCTATTCGACAGGTGCTCTCTCGCCAGCGATACGACTGGAATTGGCATGAAAATGCCCTGAATAGCATATTCGAATCGATTCATGCGCTCAATCTTCCTAATATTAAATTCTCTGGGTTGATCGCAGAAAACGAGCCCATGCTGCTGCTGGCAGCCCTCTTAGCAGCGAACGAAGCTGGGTTCAAATTGACTGCCTTTGCACAATCCCTTGATGATCAACTGGCTCAGTGCAAATGGGAGCGTTTTCCAATTCCAGTCAGATCGACCAAACCT
>JAYELT010000115.1:49882-52886 GCA_034717715.1 Chloroflexota bacterium
AGTTGAAGAACGGATCATCCGCCATCTGATTGAAAATCAAACAACCACAGCAGAAGCTGTGAAAGAAGCAGTTTACCAGGCTTTACAAGGCATCTTCACGCCTGAGGATGTCCTTTTACTTAACTGCCTGGAATCCTATGCAGATCTGGTCGACCCACAAACACACCTGTGGAGATTGCGTGATTCCGAACAACCTGAAGCACGTCAACAGGACATCATGCAGATACAGAACTCCCTTGTCAACATCGCCCACCTTCTTGATTACCATATGAGCGGGCAGGATCCCCTTTTGTGGTTTGAGGATCATCAATCGACGCCATGTTTTAGTTTTCACATCTTCGCATCAGCCATTGTCTCAAGACATATGCAAAAGCCGCCGAATGAAACCTTGACCAATATCCTGATTTTGCCAGGCAGTCGCGCCAACTTACTTGCCTTTAAACAAGAACGCAATCCATTATTAAAGCAAACCCTGGATCAGGATTTCCTGGTTACCAAATTTCGTTTGATTCGGGATCTGGAAATCAACCCGCTTCTGTCCCGAGACTTATTCAATGAACAAATCACAACAGACCCACCTGAATACCGTACTTCGCAACTGGCATTATTCTAATGACGGGTTAGGGTGGTGTCGTTGTTGAGGTCGGTGTTGGTGTTCCTGTGTATGATGGCGTCGACGTGACCGTTGCAGTTGGCGTTGCTGTAGAAGTCTCAATGGGTGTCGAAGTTGAAGTTTGAGTCGATGTACCAATTTCTGTGGGGGTTGTACTGGGTGTTGGGGTTCTCGTGGGGGTCGCTGTTTTTGTAGGCGTTGGAGTTGGAAGTTGAATATTCAAAGTGAACAACTTCTCCGCGTAGGTTCCCTTTGTACTATGCACATAGAATTTCAATGTGACGATACTGGATTCTATCTCCTCAAGATCCCATTCATAAAGGGTTCCAGGTGTTTCTTGAGGTGATTCAACTTCATCAACCAGCACTGTCCACTTTATCGGTTGAGACCCCTTTCCCCACTCAATTCTGTAATAATCGAAATTCTCTGAAGCCATGATCATCCCACGGATTTCCAAAGGATTTGTCTTGATCGTTTGACCGTCGGTGAGACCTGTAATATTAATGATTGGGCGTGGGTCATCCGATCGACACGTGCGCGATGGAACAAAAAACAAAGGTTTTGAAAAGCCCATATCCTCAGCCCAGTCTTTGCCTTTTGGGTCATCCTCCAACCAATGTACAGCCCAGGGATCTGCAACATTGACCGCAAATTTTTCATCTGTGAAATCATCACAGGCATCTGAAACAGCCAATCCTGTCCAGGTGTCCACTGTCACTTTTCTCCACAAATCTTCAGATTTCGATGCAGGGGGTTGATCAGCGGCGAATATCTCACTGCGCTGCTCAGGGCACCACTTTGAGGGTTCTGTTCCTGAAATCGCACAAATGACCCGATCGACGACACCTGCTGGTCGCAGAAATGCCGATGGGTGCCCATCTTTAAGGACATTGATGCCATAAGTCATGAACTCCGCCCAAATAGGACCCGCCCCTGACAATCCGGTTGTTTTATTCATCGGGGAGTAATCCGTATTGCCGACCCAAACACCCACAACAAGATCTGGTGTATAGCCCATTGTCCAATTATCACGAAAGTCATTGGTTGTTCCGGTTTTGACAGCTGCTGAGAAATCTAAATTGATCACCGGGCTGGTGCCGAACATGGGTATCCGGGCAGATTTATCTGACAGAATGGATGAGATCAAATAGGCGTGTTCTGCCCTGATCACCTGATCCCCAACAGGCGGCTCGTATTCATAGACAATGTTGCCTGTTCGATCCACGATCTTGGATATCCCAACAGCAGGTAACCTTCGTCCCTCGTTTGCTAAAACAGCATATGCAGAGGTCATTTCCAACAAACTGATTTCCCCACCCCCCAGTGTTAGGGAAAGACCATAATCACTGCGGGTCAAACTGGTGACCCCTAATCGTCTGGCAAAAGCGATCAGCCCTTCCTCAACAGGGGTGTCTGGATCATCATAAATCCCAACAAACTCTAATGCCTTAACCGCTGGGATATTATAGGAATTCGCCAGGGCTGAACGCAGTGTGACAGGGCCATGAAATTTACTATCATAATTAACCGGTTCATAAGGTGGATTTGTGTCAAAAGGATCCGTTGAAGGTGGAAACTCAGATGGAACATCCCAAATCAACGTTGATGGCGTCCAACCCTTTTCAAAAGCAGCCACATACGTGAGCGGTTTGATTGTGGAGCCTGGCTGACGGGTTTGCGATAAGGTCATGTTGACCTGCCCGTCAATCGCTTCACTGTAAAAATCAGCAGACCCAACCATGGCTAATATTTCACCATTATTCGGGTTCATCGCTAACAACGCACCATTTGTCGCGTTGTTATCCACCAGTGCAGCCACCTGGTCGGCGACGATACTTTCTGCCTGATCCTGAAGCTCAGGATCAAGCGTTGTGTATACCGTAAACCCACTCCGATAAATTGTTTGGGGGTCAAACTGCTCCTCCAACAAATATCGCACATAAACAACCCAATGTGGATAGTCCATATCAAAGGTTTGTTTTGGAAATTTATAATTCGCCAGGTCAATCCCAGCTTGGGCGGCATCTTCATAGGATACGCAGACCGCCGGCCGACCAGTTCCTACTTCAATGCATCCCCTTTCCTGGCTTAGCTCATACATCAACACAAGTACTGAACGCTGTCGATACAGGGTAACGTCGCGATTATTGTAAATGTCATAAATCGCTGGACCTTGTGGTAAACCCGCCAGGAAAGATGCCTGCCATAAATTAAGCGAGTCAGCTGACGAATTGAAATAAGTTTCTGAAGCCGCCTCAACACCATAAGCCCTATTGCTGTAAAAACTTTCATTCAAATATAGTTCCAGGATCTCTTCCTTGGAATAAAGACGCGTGATCTCATACGAAAGCACGATCTCTCTGGCTTTTCGCTCGTATGTTTGTTCATATC
>JAYELT010000115.1:52986-68387 GCA_034717715.1 Chloroflexota bacterium
GTTTCGCAGCCTGATAAGCCGCAGGGGTGACTGTGGTAGCTTGTTGATCAATTTGACTTACAGATCTTGGGAGATTGGGGTTTTCAGGTGTCCAATCTGGGGGTGAATCTGGAGGTGGGACAGTTGGGATATCATCAGATGTCTCTCGTGCGTTCACTGCCTTTTCAGCATCAGTCATCTCATCTGCATCTTGCGGGATCGTTCCATTGGGTGGGATGAGCGTTGTTGTATCGGCATCGTGAATGTCTGCCACCTCAGAAACCTGTGTGGCCATATCTGATGCATCTTCCCCATCAACCGGGATAGCCTTGGTCTCAATCTCGTATGCCTCTGGCAGGTTAATTGGTTGTGTTCCCTCATCATCCAAAGTCTCAATCGGGATGAAAGGTTCGCCCGTCCACCATCCAGGTGTTTTTTCAGGTTTTTCACTGGGTTGAGATATCGGCTTACTGAACTCTGCTTCTTCATCCATCGCAGGTAGATCATCCCCTTCTTTGCCTGGGAAAGCATCGCTTTCTTTGACCCATTCAGACACCTCTTCGGCGCTTTCGGGATCCAAATTCTTCTCGTCTGAGGTTTTTTGGACAGCCTCTGATGAACCCACAGGTGAAATTTTAATTTCCTGGGTGTCTTCTTGATCCTCAGAAAATTGATCTGAGACGCTTTCTTCCGCAGCTTCCTCTGCTTGATCTTCAGCAGGTTGATCTTCCGGTAAATGGTCATCCATCATGGCATTATTCTAGCATAAATCCTTATCATCCAATAGACGAGATAATGATGGTATTTGTTCCATCACACCCTGGTTGGAAAAACTGCTATCCATTGACTATTGCAACCCCTGCAATGCGCTTCCATTAATTCTCACACCTCTCAGCAATCGAAGGTCACCATATTCATCCAAATTCCAGCTTATCGACTTGAACCAATACATGGGTTTCATATTCAAATCATCTCTCGCTATCCTCGCCAAACCCAACTTTCATTCATTGGTAAAATGAAGCTATGGATCTGCTTACTTTTAACCGTAATGGGCCTAAAGCGTTTATCATCGCTAGAGATGGCTCATTCTCACCCATTGATCCGTTAGAAGATCAGGTTTGGGCCTTTTCCTTCAGCGACTCCAAAACGCATCCTTTCCACCTTGAAACAACCTATGGTTTGCGTGCCAGGTCTATGCGCCTTTTTCCAAATATCATCATGAATAACAAACGGCTTACTTATGAAGTTGATTTTAACAAAGCCCCAATGATCACCCGCTACACACCTTCCCAACTGCGAATTAAATTCAGCTTACTCAATGGTGTTGATATCCAACTTGACTTTTTTGTCCCAGAAATTAATGCCCTTGCAGGTGGGTTTGATATTGCAAATAGGTCAGCGGAGCCCATAAGCCTCACCCTTGAATTGGCAGCGATATTGGTCCCAATGGATAAAGGGGTGCCCATACACCCGGAAAAGGTTGGCATCAACCAGATCCTTGAAGGTCAAACAGGGGAACTCTGGCCTGTGCTGTTCATGACCGGTGGCCCAATGGCAATCAGTAATCCTTACCCGGCTCTTTCCTTACCCATTCTAATCAGCCCTGAAGAAACGAGGAGACTCACCTGGTCCCTGGTTACCAAAAACAGCCAGACTGAGTCTTTTGAATCCGCACGCAGGATAACAGCTGCCCCCTGGCGAGAAACAGCCCAAGATCAGTTTATGAAGCACAACAGCCAAACCATCCACATCCGAACGGGGGTTCCAGATTGGGATGCTGCATTTTACTTAGCACAAATGAATGCAATGACCCATGTGATGACCCGTGATTCGAACAACCCTTTAATTTTTATCAGGACACGTCTTCCTGACAAAGCAATCCCTGAAGGGCGTTCCTTTGCAAACCAGGACAACCTCACCATTCTCGAATTAATGCACCTTGCGCAGGTCATACTGCCCCCAAATTATAAAGCGCTCAGATCTCATCTTAATGCATATCTTGACCGGGTTAAAGAAAATGATCAGCTGAGTTTACACTCGGATGGCAAAGCATTAAGCAAGACCTTTCGTGAGTGTCCCCTGCTTGCCCAATTATGCCTGGAAATCTATGAGATCGAAGAGGATCGTGAATTCCTGAAGAATATTTTTCCAACACTCATTCGGCTTTTCAGATCCTGGTACTCTCATCCAGTTGGCTCCGATAAACATGCCCCACTGAATTGGGATAACCCGCGCCAGTTAGCCCTTGATACAGGGATGTTCACATTTGATATCTGGGAGGCAACCGGACAAGGATTGGATATCCGGTTCGTGGAAAGCCCAGCATTGGCTGCAATGTTGTTCAGAGAAGCCCGGGCACTCCGTAAGATTGCTGACATCCTCGGGGACAAACCGCAGCTTCAATCCTTTGGCAAAATTGAATCCATAGTAAAAGAGAAAATGCAGTCGTTCTGGCAAGATGATCAGCATACATGGTCATATCAAGACCGTCAATCTCACCTATCCCCCACGCGTGAATTATTTTATCCTGGGCCTGCGCGCGAAAGTATTGAAATCCACAAAGTTTTTACCGTATCTCAAAGATTACAATGCCACCTCTATGCCAGGGAAGAAGGAACCCGGAATAGCCATATCATTATCCGAGGGAAAGCTCCTGGTGGTGAAGAAATTATTGAGAATTTTACTCCCACTGATATCCGCTGGTTTGCTGGCAGGGCTCATGTAACCACTGAGAACCTGTACAGCGTCTTGCATTCAATCTCTTTGAAAGGAATGCAGCCAAACGACCGATTTCTGATTGAGACGGCTAATCTGTCTCAAAGCGACATCACCTGCCTTGCGCCAATTTGGGCTGGCGGAGTAAGCAATGAGCGCTTGGAATCACTTCTCGACAACCAGTTGAACTGGCAGGATCCCAGTTTGGAATACGGCATCCCTGAAACATGGAAGTACCATCATGCACTACCTGAAGACCTCCCCATCCGTGTCAATGTCTTATGGAACACAATGATCATCGAAGGGTTGGTTGAGTGCGGCTATCCTGAGCCAGCCATGCGCTTATTCACCAATCTGATGATGACCATCGTGCAAGGATTAAAGCAATTTGAAGGATTTTTTCCATTCTATGACTGTGATACTGGCCGCCCTGTTGGACAGCGTAATACAATATCTGGGTTGGTTCCCCTGCGATTATTCCTGCAAATTGCAGGGATACGCTTGATCAATCCCAACAAGATTGCAATTTGGGGTACTTCTCCATTTCCCTGGCCCATTGAGGTATCATGGCAGGGTTTGATGCTGCGCCGGGAGGGTCCCAAAATCGATATTATTTTCCCTGATGGGACAACCTATAAGAGCGAATCAGATCAACCAGTCCTGCTGACATCTGGCAGTTCGAGAATATAAGCAAATGTAGAAATATTGATAACGAAATTTTCAACCCCTGATTATCTCTCACCACTAAGCTTTATGACGAGTACAGGGGAAATTACATTGAAAAGAAATTTTGGTGAAGAAAATGAAACAAGAAGAAATGAAAATCGCAAGCGGTATCCTGCTCACCGATCAATACCAGTTGACTATGGCACAGTTGTACTACCGACTGGGACTGCATGAGACAGTTGCCCAATTTGATCACTTCTTTCGCAGCTGCCCGGATTACGGCATACACAATGCCGGCTTCTGTGTAAACGCTGGCCTGGATTCCCTTCTGGATTGGCTGGATACAGCGCATTTCGGTGAGGCAGAAATCGGGTACCTCAGGAATCAAAAAAGCTCACGGGGTGAGAGACTTTTTAAAGAGGACTTCTTAGATTGGCTCAAGGACGACTTCTCTACTACGGCCATCAACCTCTATGCCATTCCTGAAGGACGTGTTGTACATCCAAATGTACCTATCAATGTCATTGAAGGTCCTTTAGCCATTGGGCAGATCATTGAAACTGGCTTATTGAATATCATCAACTATCAGATCCTGGTTGCCACTAAGGCTGCCCGCATCAAACAAAGCAGTCGTGGTCAACTTCTCCTTGAATTTGGCTTGCGCCGTGCGCAGGGACTTGGTGCCATTCAAGGTGCCAGGGCAGCATTAATTGGCGGGTCAGATTTTTCCTCAAATGTTGGCGCCTCTTACCTTTTTGGCTTCCCACCTAAGGGCACGCATGCCCACAGCATGGTGCAGGTCTTTATGGGGCTTGGTGAAGGGGAACTGGCAGCTTTCCAGGCTTATGCAGATGTGTACCCGGATGATTGCCTGCTGCTGGTAGATACCATTGACACACTTGAATCAGGCGTACCGAATGCCATCAGGGTGTTTGAGAAACTTAAACGAGAGGGGCACAAACCCGTGGGAATCCGACTCGATTCAGGTGACCTGGCCCACCTGAGCATCAAAGCCGCTAAAATGCTCAACGATGCAGGATTTCCAGATGTATCCATTGTCCTTTCGAATGATCTGGATGAATTGGTCATCTGGCAAATCATCACACAGATCCAGGAAGAAGCCCAGCGTTATGGTGTTGAACCGGACAGCTTGATCAAGCGATTGGCCTATGGTGTCGGTACCAAGCTGATAACATCTGCGGGGGACTCCGCTCTGGACGGTGTTTATAAACTGGTTGCTTTGCAGCAGGATAATAGATGGATCCCCACATTGAAGATTTCAGAGAACGTGGATAAAATCCTCAACCCGGGCAATAAAAGAGCCTGGCGTGTGTATGACAGCCGGGGTAAAGCGACAGCTGACCTGATCTGCTTGCACGATGAGGATATTGAAACCCTTTCCCCGCTTGAGTTATGCCACCCCACCATGGCTCGAAAACGCCGCTGCCTCCAACGTGATCAGATTGATCATGTTGAAAGACTATTGAGATCCATCATCAAAGATGGGACGATCACCCGCCAACCTGACATCCAGGAAATGCGAAGGCAGCGTGATGCAGATATTGAAGCGCTTGATCCTGGCGTTCGCCGGTTGATGAATCCGCACATCTACCACGTTTCCCTATCCCGAAAATTGTGGGACTTAAAGCAATCTATGGTCAAGCAAACCCAACCCGAGGAAGACCGTTAGTTTGAGTGATGGGCTTTCCTAAAAGGAAATTTCGAAAATTCTAGAGTGCAGCTTAAAGGCTGATATTAGCATTCAACACAACATTTTTCGGTATTTCAAATATGATTGGGTATGGAAGATGTTCAAACTAGTATATAGTTATCTACTCAATTGACGAAGAATAGAAAGTAAATTTGGGATTTGAAAATAGAAATTCAGACGAGAATGAAATTTACACAACCGCCGGATTAGAAGTCCGATGCGATATACATTGCGCTACGAGGGCGTGAATCCCGCCGGGGCGCCTTTCATTTCTTCCAATGTAGAAAAAAGGAGGACAAAAGGATTAATCATAAGTTTGGCAATAACAAAATTTCCCGATACACTGAACAATATCACAAAATGAATTCAAATGTATATCGTTACTATCTATTAAAGATAGAGGTTCCTTAAATTATGTGTGAATCAGAATCTAAACTACGAAAAACCCTGGGTATTCCGATGGATGCGGAGAAGGTGCTTGTTTTTGCTGAATCCAGTCATTGGGACCCGAACTGGCTTAAAACATCTGAGCAGTATTACCATGACTACGTCCAAAACAATCTTGATCTTGCTCTAGAATGGTTACAGAAGGAACCTCAGCGCCGCTACTCGATAGAATGTGTGTTCTTTTTACAGAAGTACTGGGAGCGCAATCCGCTCAAACACTGTCGCATCTGTGATCTCATGAACCAGGGCCGGCTTTGGATGACCAGCAGCGGGGTGACCACTGCAGATACCCTGATACCGGGTGATGAAGCCATCCTGAGAGATTTCCTCTTGGGCCAGGAATGGCTGCGGTCAATCGGTGTGCATCAAGAACCAAGGACTGCGTACTTTGCTGATAGTTTTGGCTGCTCACCAGGATTACCGAGCCTGTTGAAAGCAGCGGGATTTGAGCGCTCAGCTTTTACCCGAATTGACGGCATGTTCTTCGCCGGTTGCGACTTTGAGCCACCTGGAAATTTTCCCCGGGAAGGGTCGAGTGCTGAATTACTTGGAAAGCAATTAAATACTCAGGATTTCATCTGGCAAGATATCAATGGCTCAGAAATTCTTTGCCATTGGAATGCGTTTACATATGGACAGGGAGACATGCTTGCTGCCCGGGGAATAACCCGTGTTTACCTGTTCCCGTTCTTTTTTCCTGATCCTTCCCGCAGGAATGTTCGCAATAAAATCGAAAGCTATTACAGGCAGCTTGCTCCCTTGTCCAGAACCCCCTATCACTTTTGTCCGATCGGTTTTGATTTTGTACCCCCTGTTGAAAACCTGGTCAAGATCTTGAACCGATATAACCAGCAGGAATACCCGCGCTCTGGCATCTGGGTTATCAATGCCACACTGGATGATTATCTCGATTTGGTTGAATTCCACAAGGATAAACTGCCAACTCTCCAGGGATTCGACCCCAATCCTTACTGGACTGGTTTTTATTCTTCCAGGCCCTATCTAAAAAAGATTGCTCATCAGGCACTGGATCAATTGATCATAACGGAGCAGGCAGCCTGTTTGAATGGTCAGGGCAAGCAAATACAGCAGGAACTTTCCGATGATTGGTGGTCATTGGCTGTTTCTAACCATCATGACCTGATCACCGGCACATCACCAGATTCCATCATGGAATCCGAATCTTATCCTCTGGTAGAAGAAATTCTTGAAAACACAAAAGCAATTGGTGAAAAACTTTTACACCCGGGGAGGATCCGAAAATCATCAGCTTCAGAAAATAATATGCCGGCATGGGGGAAAAAAGATCATATCGTTCAGATAAAAACACGGTATTACCAGATTGAGATGAATGAACATCTCGGCGGTTGCATCACACAATGGATTTTCAATGACCGTGAAATGATCAAGGGAAATTCAAATGACCTGATTACTTGTGCGGAAACAGGCGGCCTCTGGCGAATGGGACATGAATTCAAGGGTGGATATTTCAAGCAGGTAGATGCTGCCAGTGACCATCTAATTTCTTTATCCGTGACCGAGAGTGATAACTGTGTACGAGTTAAAAGTATTTTAGACATAGAAGGAGAATCAATTCTTCGCGAATACTTATTCTTTGCAGATTCCCCGTTGGTATTCACTCGCATCTATGGGCGTGCCCCCAAAAATCGCACCCTAGCTTTACGCTTCCACCCTGACATCCAGTATTCGAATTTCTCAATGATTCAACCTGGCGGAGTGGTTGTTCGCCCCTTGAAGAAGATCTATCATCCAACATTCTGGCCAATGCAATCATTCACACACGTATTTGGAGGCTTAAACAAGCCGGGGTTTACGATTTTTACGACACAGCCAACTGCCATCGCTAGCCTTGGAGATAAGGCTATAGATCTCATCGCTTTGCGCAATGCAGTTCGAGAAACTGCTTTCGGGTTCATCAAGCTTCCTGCAAATCCTGCGGCAGGATTTGAAAAACAATCATGCGCGTTTGAATTCGCAATTGGGTTTACTGAAGATGGGGATTGGCAGAAGAACCAATTGGATAAAATCGCCCAGCAGGTAAAAGTTCGTTTTGGAAAAATAAACATCAACTATTCTTCCCGTATGCGGGAAATGGCCAACAGCCAGATCAGCATCGATGCCTCTACCTATGTTCAGGCCATTGCTTTGAAAACCGCACATCGGGGAGATGGTTTTATCCTGCGGCTGCGCGCGTACCAAATACCACAATCACCTGTCACCATTCGTTTGGCAAAGCATTCAGTCAGCAGCGCTTATTTATGTGATGCACGCGAGCGTAACTTGAAACCTCTTTCTGTTGAAAAAAACACCGTTTCGTTCAAGATGACCGGAGTAATCGCTACCATAAGATTGCTTCTTGAATAAAGATGCCTTTAAGTGCCTCTGGAAAAATAAATGAAAAATTTTGTCGTCCGGGGAGAAGGTTTTAATAATCCCGGTAATTCCTCCCCAGTCTTCTATGGCCGCACCATGAACCAGTGGCCGATGCTTGTCCCGGGAATTCTCTTTTCGCTAACCACTCGAAATTTATAATGTTGGTATAGGTGGACATTTTCTTTGTTCTGTGTGTCCAGGGAACATGGGGTCTTTTCCACGTCCAGTTTCTTCAGCATGGGCTTGATTAATTTACTTGCAAAACCCTTCCCCTGAAACTCGGAATGAATGCCGATGCACTGCAAATGACAGTGGCGGAACCTGGCGTTCTTGTTATGTATGGCGGAAGAAAAATTGGAAAATTGCAATAACTGAATCATTTCCTTCAAATTTAACGTCTGCAATACTGATAATCCGCCTGATCGTATTATTTGATAAAGTGACATATCAACCTTGTTATCAGGCAACCAAATTGCCACGCCTTCCATCTTTTCGGATGTCGCATAGACTTTTCCATGTGAAATGCCATATTGGATTGCCATCTTGAAAATCTGAACCAGCTTGTTGAATCTTTTTAACTCGTTTTGAAAGAAATATACCCAAAGTGGGTCCTTCTGAAAGGCATTGGCCAAAACTTTCGCGCCAAGAGCCAATATTGATTTGCTGGATTTGGCAAGTAAAATATTCTCTTCTTCCATGAGATGGCTTTCCTTCATATATAGAATACTTTTAATCATTATAATCCAACTGAATAATTGATTTAACAACGCAACTATCGAAAATAATATGAGCCGCCTTTCCCAGTGCGATACCAGTGATATTTTTGAAAGCGTCGTTGTCAACATCCCAAATTTTGTATCACTTTGAAGTGGAGACCTTCATGTGTTTTTCCCGACATACGAATAGGTTGTGGCAAGCCCTGCAATGATTCATGAGGTCTAATTGCGTTATACTCCTCCATCCAAGCTTCGGTGATTTCACGTGCTTTGGCTAATGAACTAAACGGATGATCATCACATAAATGGCATCTCAAATGCTAAAAAAACCGAAAAAATCAATTTTTCCCCGAGTTCTCCATTTCGCAATTCTACCGGGCCCCCCTTTGTCCATGTCGGAATTGATCCAGCATATCTCTATTGGGCATCATAATTGCCTGGGGATCACAAGCACTCTTACAAAAACAACATCCCACGATACACAAGAATGGCTCAATCACGACAGCTTTGTTATCCTCATTCATTTCAAACACATCTTTGGGGCAGACCTCAATACATTTTGCACATCCATCGCACAACTCACCTGAAACGATTGGAAACCATGGGATATGCTCACGAGGATGGCCTTCCCACACTCCGTAATCACGGGCAACACCAGTACTACCAGCAGATCGGTTTTGATAATATCTTTGATATTCTCTTTTCAGCACTATCTTGTAATTATCAATTGCTGGTTTTGGGATGAAATTATGTTGACGAATCCCTGCGATCAAACGATCAGCAATATCTATATCTTCAGGCTTAGATCCTGAAGTAAAAAGGTCGCTGAATAATTCTTCTAAACCCAATAAACCAGCTGGTACGCCGCCAATATTTATCATTCGGTAGCTCAGATCACCCATGTGTTTGTTTGATCCTGATTGTTTTTTGTCATTTCCGAGTCCAACTGCTTTGCTTCTTCCTTTATGTGATCCAGCATTGCCATCAACCCGTTATTTCGTTCAGAGGCAAGCTTCCAAATTTCTAACTGATCAATGAAGCCCATATTAATCTCTTTAATTTCATCTGCTGTCCGACCTGCGATAAGCCGCGCTAAGAGTGCGGCGATACCCTTGATGACCATGGAATCACTTTCGGCATCAAGATAAAACTGACCTGCTTCTTCATAAAGATGAAACCAAAGGCTGGATTGACAACCTTTGACGAGGTTGTCGTTAATTTTTATCTCCTTTGGCATATCGCGCAACGCATTGCCCAACTGGAATAGATGGGCATATTTCGCATCAATATTCGATAATAATTCAAATTCTTCGATGATCTCTATTTCTGTTTCTTTAATGGATTTCATTTTCGTGTGGCTGTTATGATGATCAGATCCAATCTTTATACCAGAAATTAACTTCAGAAAATGATTATAACACAAAACATATGCGAATAATTGAATATATCGATGTGCTGAGAACCAGGGTAGATACTCACGACGTGTGTTGTCATTTAAACCTTGGGATCATCTGAAACCCTTATGCTTGAATTAATGAAGGGGTCGAATATTAGTAACGATATCCATTACAATTAAAGTTCAAAGACCTAAGCGTCCCAGAGGATCCTGAATATCCTTTATTGTCTTCATCACCCGCTGTCCTCACACACGAAGCTGAGGAGAAACTGGTTGACTCTTTCCAACAGATTGTTAGGTTGTTGTTTATTTTCCGATCAAAGGAAATAAATATGAGTGCAATTGATTTACATATTCATTCATCAGTAAGCTCAGATGGTGAATTTTCTCCTGGTGAAATTGTAAATATGAGTAAAAAAAGGGGGCTCCAAGTTATTTCAATCACTGATCATAATAGTATTCGGGGCGTAAAACCGGGGTTGGAGGCTGCAGCATCGGTTGGAATTACTCTGATTCCAGGAATTGAAATCGACTGTTTATTCGATGATTTGAACCTTCACATACTGGGCTACAATATTGACATCGAAAATCCCGCATTCCTCAAGATCGAAAAAGCTGCAATCGTACAAGAAAAGGAATACTTCCCCAGACTTATCACGCGTTTGCAGGAACTCGGTTTTAATATCCAGAAGAACGATGTTCTAAAACATTCTTCCACCCTGATCCCATGCGAAGAAGATGTTGGGGCATATTTAATAGATAGTGCTGAAAATCTGGGTGACATACGCTTGCTGCCATATCGAGAGGGGGGCACTCGGAGCGACAATCCATTATTTAATTTCTATCTTGATTTCTGTACTAGGGGAAAATCAGCATATATTGAAAGGCAATACCCTGATTTGCGTTCGATCGTCCAAATCATCATCGAAGCAGGAGGAATTCCCATTCTTGCTCATCCTGGTGAATCCTTGCCAGATCCCGACAAAGAATTACACCCCATTGTAAAGGAAGGTATATTAGGGTTTGAGGCATTCAGCAGTTATCACACACCAGAAATGAGTCAGTACTTCATGGATCAGGCCGAAGAGTTTGGTATTCTCGTAACATGTGGAAGTGATTTTCACGGTAAGATCAAACCTGCCATCTCGTTAGGATCAGTCGAATGTAAGGGCTTAGAATCCCAGATACTAAAAGGTCTGATGATATAGGAAATTGAGGCTAAATAAAGCCTTCGATACGGACAAGAGCGATTATTACATGGTGATGTACAATTTCGTCTTTCTGAAAGTAGACAACCTGGTCGCTGGCCTGCGAGGTTTACGGCGATCAAGAACCATATTCTGACAGCAAGTATTACACTAATAATAAAAACATAAGGAAGTATAGAGAAATATGCAGTTGACCCGTGATTACCAACCTAACCCTGTAAGAAAACGTGCCTACAGGATTGCATTGATCATCACGCTGCTAGGAAATATCTTACTTGCTGTTGGGAAAGGCATCGTATCTTATTTCACAGGCAGTGCAGCACTCTATGCTGATACTGCTAATTCCTTATCGGATGTGATCTATTCACTTGCCATGGTCGTCGGATTATGGCTTGTCACCCAACCTCCAGACCTTACCCACCCCCAGGGTCATGCACGCTTTGAACCTCTGGTGGGGATGATCGTCGCAGCCATGATGGCGATTGCCGGATATGAAGCCCTGCGCACTTCCATCAATCGTTATCTTTCAGGGGGAGGCGTCATTGAGCCAAACCTTCCCTCTATGATTTTATTGCTGGGCGCAGCTCTTAAAGCGGCTATGTATTTTGTTGTCAAGAAAATGGCTGCGATAGCAGAGAGCCCCTCTTTACGCATTTCCGCCAAAGACAATCTCAGCGATGTGCTGACATCCATCACTGCCTTTCTTGGCATTCTTGGGTCGTCCCTTCTCCATCCCCTGCTGGATCCTATCGCAGGATTGTTTGTCTCCCTGTGGATCTTTAAAGCCGCCTTTGATGCTGGGAAGGAGAACATCGGATATCTGACAGGTGCTGGGGCTGATGCTGAATTGCGGCAGAAGATCATCGAAACCGCCAATCAAGTCGAAGGCGTTCAGGGAGTCCACCATATGATGAGTGAGTATGTGGGTCCTAAACTTGTGGTGGATATGCATATCAACCTTCCTGGAGATTCTTCGCTGGAAAAAGTACATGCTATCGAGGATCGTGTGGTCGCCGCCCTGGAAGCGCTGCCTGAAGTCGACCGGGCTTACGTCCATGTTGAACCATATAGCGAATAATTATTCCAAGGGATTATTTTGTAAAAATGTAAATGTTGATTCTGTAATCTATCACTTATAAGCTACCAACTTACGTACTACCAGCTACCATCAAACACCTATCAGCTACGTAGTCCCCAAAGCATAGCGGAGTGGGATCAGCTATCAGCTATAAACTTTCAGCTACTTCCTACCAGCTACGAACTACCAGCTTCCTATCCAAATATCACATACTGCAGTAAAAACCGTTCAACAGCTTCATAATAAGCCTGGCGGGTTTCTGATTTACGGAAGCCATGGCCTTCTCCTGGATAGAGGTGATATTCATGTGGAACCCCGTTGGCTTTTAGTGCTTTGACAATCGCTTCGGATTGGCTGGGTGGGACGACCTTGTCATCCTCACCCTGGAAGATCGCCACCGGATCCTTGATCTTTTCCGCATGAAATACAGGCGACCAAGCCCGGTACTTCTCGGCTGCTTCAGGCAGCGGACCAACCATCGAGTCCAAATAACGTTCCTCAAATTTATGGGTATCCATCGCCAGCGTGAACAAGTTTGAGACGCCGTAGGAACACAAACCGGCTTTGAAGAATCCCGGGAAGCGGATCAGGCTGTTCAACACGGTATATCCACCCGCACTCCCACCTTTGATCACCAAGCGATTGGGGTCTGCCAGCTTTTGGTCAATCAAGGCTTGTGCACCTCCGGCGGCATCGATCACATCCAGGTCACCCCAATGACCGCGCAAAGCCTCACGGTATTTGCGTCCGTATCCTGTGCTGCCGCGATAATTCACTTTAAGATAACCGTATCCCCGGCTGGTGAAGAAAGCCGCTTCCAGGTCATAGCCAACCATGACGCTGCTGGTTGGCCCCCCATGGATCAGCACAATGGCAGGCGGTAAACCCTGTCCCTCAAAGCGGCTGCTGGTCGGTGGGGAATAGATCCCATAGACCGTCTCACCGTCGCTTGATGTCCATTGGATTTCATAGGGCTCCGGCAGATCTTCCGGTGGGATCGCTTCATTTGTGCCGCGCTGGTGAATGGTGATGTTGTCCTTGTTTTTGCTGATGATCCGGGTTGAGATATAAGGTGAGTTTGCCTGCATTGCCAGCGTCCCATCCCAACGAACGGAGGGCTGCCCCAGGTAAGTGTAGGGGGAAAAATCAATCTCTCGCACCTCCCCTGTGTCTATATCCACTTCGCACAAATGGTTCACCCCATCCAGCGTCTTAATGAAATTAATCCGCTGGCTGTCCGGCGACCAAACCTGCACAACCACACCCTGTATCCAGGCAGGCTTCAGCATGACTTTGTCTTCGACAAGAACTTTCCGGTCACCTTCCTCAAGGTCCAGCAGGACCAGTTGGTCCCACTCACCTTTGTTTTGAAGACAACTCAAATATCGTCCATCCGGTGAGAAAGCTGGCTGTAAGATGGGGGTATCCGCATCGCCAGCTAATTGCTGGACGGATTCCACCTTTGGCGGATCATCTTCCAGGACGCCATACATCAGCCGTGTACCGTCCCAGGGCATATTGGGGTGGTCCCATTCCACCCAGGCAATCGCGTCGCCTGAGGGATGCCAGGCTGGCTGCATGTAAAAATCAGCCCCTTCAACCAGCTTAATCGGCCACTCTTTCCCATCCGAGTCCACCAACCCCAGCACATCACGGCCTTCATAGGTGTGCACAAAGGCCACCCACTGATTATCCGGGGATAATGTGGGTGCAGCGACGCCGCCAAAAGCAGGTGTGATCGCTTCAGGGAAACCTGCGCCAAGCAATCGACGATAAAGCCTACCTTCCTTGCCGGCGAAGATCGCCAGGCCGTGCTGCACGGTGTAATCCCCGCCGCCGTAACCGATCCCGCCTTTTACGCTGATCTCACCGGAAAGCTCGTAGGGGGCTTCCCCGTTGGGCTGCGCCATCAGCACACCTCGCCCCGATCGCTCTTCCCGCCACAGGAGCGTTCTCCCATCAGAATCCCACTGCGGGCCCCCCAGCCGGATGGATGCTGCGATCAATTCGGGAGAGATCTTGCTTTTCCATAAGCCAAAAGCGGCTTGTTCCTTTTTCATTTCTTGTTGTGACATCATTTACCTTCCTTCACCTAATTTTTAATTTCCACTGAACTGCAATTATTTCCTCTGCACATCTCAATACCTGATACCTAATCCCTGACAAGCTGAAGCGGGATAGTTAGAGTGGCATCAAGCCACATCAAACGTATGCAAAATCTCAGGAGAGATTTGCTAAAACCTGATACCTGATATCTGATACCTATTACCTGTTTCCTAATATCCATTATACTATTGGTGAATCAACACAAAATCTGTTGACCCTGTGGGGGTGACGTGCTACAATAAAAATCGATTGATGGGCGTGTAGCTCAATGGTAGAGCAGTGGCCTTTTAAGCCATTGGTTGGGAGTTCGAGCCTCCCCACGCTCATAATAAAATACCCCTAATTGTGGGGTATTTTTATTTTTGAAGTCCCTTATGGAAGTAAATGACTCTTTTAGAGATGATTCTTAGCGTTATTGGTGCAGTTTAGGTGCAGTTTTATCTTGAAATCTACTTATCAAGAACTATTAATGCTCTTTATCTTTTGGTGGATTAGGATCATTCCCTGGGGCAATTGTATCTTTGCTCCTAATCTTTCCGTCAAGACCCTTAGTAATCAATTCTCCGCCACCCTGCTTCTTAAGATTTTGACGGGCAGCATTTTCTGCTTCTTTTTGGGTTTTATGTATGCTTGTTGCTTTTCCAGCATCATTCCTTTTATTTACCCACACTCCATCAGCCCTTCGGTAAACTGTTCGATCTCTGCCTTTGCTCATTTTTCCTCCAATGCATAATTTTGCTTAATTAGAACATATACTCTATTTTGACAAAGATTCATTAATTTGTCAATCAGTTAAAACGAGAATGTCAGATAAAGTTCAAAAGTGAACCATTTAAACTTGAAAAGTGAACCATTTATAGCTGAAAAGTGGACACCTGCTTTTCCAAAAATTCTTCAATAATTTGGTAGATTCTTCTAAAAACTGGAGGAATCGATGTCACAAATTCACAAAAGACTAACCGACGATCAGGTTCGCGCTTTTCTT
>JAYELT010000116.1:0-4501 GCA_034717715.1 Chloroflexota bacterium
ATCCGGGAGCGAATTGATCTAAAACCAGAGGTGGGCATGATATTGGGGACTGGTTTGGGTGGTCTTGCTGATCGCATAGAAGATGCAGTGATCATCCCAAATGAACAAATTCCCTGCTGGCCGCAATCAACTGTTGAAGGGCATAAGGGTCGGTTGGTGATCGGGACACTCAAAGGAGTTCGGGTTTTTGTTTTACAGGGCCGCACGCACTATTATGAAGGGTACAGCATGGGTCAAACCACCCTGTCAATTCGGGTTATGCAGCGGTTAGGTTGTGATAAGCTAATTGTGACGAATGCTGCAGGCGCGATCAATCCAGATTTTATGCCTGGAGATCTTATGTTGATAAATGACCATCTGAATTTAATTGGCATCAGCGGAGCCAACCCACTCAAAGGTCCCAACCTGGAAGAATTCGGTGTCCGTTTTCCTGATATGAGCCAGCCTTACGATAAAGCTCTTTTGGATAAGGCCAGGCAAGCCTGCCAGGAAGTAAATTTGCCATATCAGGAGGGTGTGTATGCTGCTTTAGCAGGGCCTTCTTTTGAAACACCTGCGGAACTGCGCTTTTTGCGTGGTATTGGTGCAGATGCTGTTGGGATGTCTACAGCCCCAGAAGTGATCGTGGCTCGACATGGTGGAATGCGCGTTCTGGGCGTTTCAGGGATCAGTAATAAGGCAAACCTGGATGGCTCGACGATCACCACACATGAAGAAGTATTGGAAGCAGGGAGAATATTGGTTCCCAAGCTGACGAAACTGATCCTTGGTTTTTTGCCTAAGTTGTAGTTTGTGACCTTTTCAAATGTGTTGTTGATTGGGGAATACCCGTATGGATGAATTTTTAAATAATATTCTCCGTGGATTGATCACATACAATATTGGGATATTCTTCCTTCTGGGTTTGGGATTTCTGATCTATTTACGGAAATTCATATTAGGTCTACGTGAGTGGAAGGCTTCGGTTTTTGGTCTTGAACGTCATATGGCTAAGCGGAAGTTAGCCTCAGCCTCAACCGGTTTGATCCTGTTGATTCTATTGTTTATCGGTGAATTTTTGCTTATTACCGTCATCGGACCACAAATGCCAGCATATTCAACTGCAGCTACACTCAAGATTGACCCGTTTATCACTCCCACAACAACCCTTTCTTCTGGGGAATCCCAGGCTGCAGATAGGATGCTGACACCGACGATCGGAAAGGAATCGCTGATATCTGAATGCCAGGAAGGGATTCTAGAGATTACTTCACCGGGTGATGGAGATGAAGTGAGCGGAACTGTTGAGATCATCGGCACGGTAAATATCGAAGATTTTGGTTCTTACAAGTATGAATATTCAACAACGGGAGTAGTGGATTGGGTTACCATTGCAGCCGGGAATCAATTGAAACTGGATGAGAATCTGGGGTATTGGTACACAAGCGCATTACAGCCAGGAATTTATTTGCTTCAATTGGTGCCTTTAAATAATGTTGGGGATGAATTAACCCCCTGTATAATAACGGTTGAGGTTGTCACTGAGGAGTAGTTTATAAAATGCCTGAAATTGAAATACGTTCTGCAAATCCCAATGATTTTGAAGATTTGACTGCATTTGAACATGGATATTACAGTGAATATGTTTGGCAGATGAGCCTGGATGTGAGCGCGGAGAAATCACAGGTGGAATTCCGTCGAAGGCATCTACCCCGACGCGTCTTTGTTTCATATCCAAGAAAACGGACAGCGATCTTCAATGATTTTGATAGTGCAGAAGCCTTCTTAATCGCGGAATTGAACGAACGTCCTGTTGGGTATCTGAAAATTGAAGCTCAGAAAGACTCAGATATCGCACGAGTTTCTGATTTGGTCATCTCAGCGCCGATGCGGCGTCAGGGAATTGCGAGCGGGTTATTGTATGCGGCAATGGATTTAATGACACATCGTTGCTTTCATACTTTGGTGTTAGAGATGCAATCTAAAAATGACCCCGCCATCAAGATGGCGACAAAGCTCGGATTTACTTTTTGCGGTTTCAGAGATCATTTCTTCCCAAATCAGGAATTAGCCCTATTCTACAGCCGGTTTACAAGGTAATCGGGCATTAATCTTATGATTTTGGGAATTTCTTGGGAAAGCGCAATCAGGACGATCAGCCAAATCTTGTCGGCTGGAGTCGCCATCACTGCATTTTCATTGCTGCTTTATGTTATAGCCTATAACTTACGTGAGGGGGTGGTAAGAGCTTTTATTCTGATATTGCTTTGCGTGGCGATCGTTTATACGGGTGAAACCATTGCGGGGGTGAGCAACCAAACAGTGATCATTGAATTAATGCTCAGATTGAAGTGGTTTGGGATCATTTTCCTTCCCGCCACGTATTTACACTTTTCCGATTCATTATTAACACTCACGGGTCGTCCCAGTCGTGGTCGCCGGCTATGGGGCGTACGCCTCACTTATTTGTTTTCTTTATTCTTGCTGGTATTGGCACTGCTTAATATTCTTGTCGGTCCCTATGTGGAAACCTCTCTGCCAGCCCCACATCTGGAACGCACTTTTCTTACCAGCATATTTGCTGTGTACTATGTGGTTGTGATGATTGTGGCTGGTTCAATCCTTTACCGTGCTTATCAACGCACCATAACGAAAACCAGCCGAAGGCGCATGATCTACCTCCTCACAGGTGCAACGGTTGCAGCTATCGGGACGTATCCGTATCTGCTTTTTGGTTCAGGTTTTTTTGCAAGAGCACCGATTGTTTTTTGGATCCTTGTCAGCTTCAGCAGTCTGTTTGTTGGCGCTTTCTTAGTGATCATGACTTATGCTGTTGCATTCTTTGGTGTCACCTGGCCGGATCGGTTGGTTAAAAGCCGTTTATTTAAGTGGTTCATGCGTGGACCCTTTACTGCATCCATCGTTTTGGCTGCCACCACCATAATTCGCAGGCTGGGGATGATCTGGGATGAACCTTATAATGCTTTTGTTCCTATTTTTATGGTAGGGATCATCCTCGTGATGGAATATATAGTTACCTTATTAGCGCCGTATTGGGAGGAATATCTATTCTACGGAAGTGATCGGCAAGATATCACCAGGATTCAGTCATTAGAAGACCATCTATTAACACGATCAGACCTTTCACAATTCCTTGAAATTGTCACTGCAACTATTTGTGACCTGCTGCAGGTCAAAGGTGCATTTATTGCAATGATTGACAATGAGAGGCTTGAGTTATTGACAACAGCTGGAGATGATACAGCCTTCAAAAATATTGAATCTTCTGATGAATTATTGATTGAGACACGAAAATTTGGGATAGAATTGCAGGGTGATTTTTTTCAGTGGAGTGGGCATTTATTGATCCCTTTGGGGCATGAGGACCCTCAAAATGGGGAACACTTGCTGGGTATCTGTGGGTTCCCCTGGGAGGAAACGCGTGAAATGGAAGATGAACATCTTCAATCGATCAACCTCCTTGCGTACCGTGTGGGTAGTGCCTTGAGGGACTGGCGAATGCAGCAGCAAGTACTTAGATCGATGGAGAACCTCGATCCGCAAGTCGCGCTTATCCAGCAATTACGCGCAGCCTCCAGCTATAATAAAACTAGCGTGTTGTTAGATGAGGTCGAGCTTCCAGAGGAGGATTTTGTTTCCTGGGTCAAAGATGCTTTTACACATTATTGGGGCGGCCCAAAATTATCTGAGAGCCCCTTATTAAGTTTACAGATTGTTCAATCCGCTCTGGAGCAATATGATGGAAATCCAACAAATGCCATGCGTTCTGTTCTTAAAGCAGCGGTCGAGCATGTTAAACCTGAAGGTACTCGTCGTTTTACAGTGGAATGGATCTTATATAATATATTAGAGTTGAAGTTCATGGAAGGAAGAAAGGTGCGTGAAGTCGCGACAAGACTGGCAATGTCAGAAGCGGACCTTTATCGAAAACAACGTGTTGCTTTGGAAGCTGTCTCCAAGGCGATACTTGGGATGGAATTAGCGGCACGTGAAGAGGAGCAGTCATGACAGCTGGAGTGAAATTTGGTAGTGAGAAAGCAAAGCATCGGATAGACCTTCAGGATGAAGCAGTAAACTCGATCTTTATTCCTGATGAGCTAGATGAGGACTGGTGGGCTGCTGTTCTAGCAGATGAGCCGCAAATTGTTAATGAAATCAAACCGATTCAAACCATTTTGTATGAAGAAAGGGAGTCTTTTACGTGGCCTCACCCAAGTCCTACAATTGATTGGGAAAGAGTGCGGACAATCTTTACAAATGATGAAATTGTTAAAATGAATGTGGTCAGTCACAATCATGGTGGGATCCTGGTTGCATCAGAGGACTGCCATGGGTTTGTCCCGGTCTCTCATCTTATTGATATCCCTCTAGAATTGGTGGATGATGATCGTGAGCAGTATCTGACCCATTATCTCGGACGCAAGGTTTCTTTAAAAGTGATTGAATGTGACCCAGCGAAAGAACGAATTGTGTTTTCTGAACGAGCCGCTCTAGCCAAGCA
>JAYELT010000116.1:4601-30439 GCA_034717715.1 Chloroflexota bacterium
TGGTGGATGATGATCGTGAGCAGTATCTGACCCATTATCTCGGACGCAAGGTTTCTTTAAAAGTGATTGAATGTGACCCAGCGAAAGAACGAATTGTGTTTTCTGAACGAGCCGCTCTAGCCAAGCAAGGGAAACGAAAAGCGCTTTTACATGATCTCAAGGAAGGTGATATCATCAAAGGTGTTGTAACCAATATCACAAAATTTGGTGCATTTGCCCGATTGGACGATGGCATCGAGGGATTGCCCCACATTTCTTCAATGAATTTTCCTGCCGGTGGTACGCATGTTGATGAATTTCTCTTTCAAGACCAGCCGGTGAGGGTTTGTATTCTTAATAATGATGCGCATAAACGCCGATTGCTTTGAAAATAGAAAGCTACTTATTTGAATAATGGCACAACGAACTGACCGTCCTCCTCGTAAAAAATCTGATGAACACCAATACCAATTATTTGGTGGAATGCAACCTTGGAAAGTAAAGGTCACCGCTTTTTTCAAGCGAATTTCTAACTATCGATGGGATTTGCTTGGGATTCTGCTGATCGCATTTGCCCTGATCGTTTTATTGGGACTTGTAGGAGTTACGTCAGGGACCATTGTTACACCATTTATAAAGTTCTTATCACGCTGGTTGGGATTAGGAAGATTTCTACTGGTTATCGTGATTATCGCGATTGGTGTTCAGCTCATTCATTGGCGAAAGCAGCCACCTGAAAGGATTGCGTTGGGTAGGGTTGTAGCTTATGAATTGTCTTGCTTTCTATTCTTAGGGTTGCTTTCAATCACAGGTAGTGGAACCGTAGCCAATGCACAAGCAGGATATGACCCTGGTGGCATTCTCGGATGGGGAATTGCTGAGATTTTCAGAGCAACGATTGGCCCAACAGCAGGTTTTATTGTTATTGCAGTGATTTTCATGCTCTCTTTATTCTCGGCTTTTCGAGTTTTTCAACGTTTAGAGGAATTTGTCCAAAACCAATTAAATAAAGATACATTCAATAAAGATGAATTACATCAGGACAAACCATTAAATAAACCAAGTGTGGTGACAGAACCAGAAGAAGAGATTCGAAAACCGGAAAAAAAGGGTCAGGCAGATGTTTGGCTTCCTCCTGAGTTCAGGAAAACCTTTGAAACACGTTTGCTTTCTGATGAAAAACCTTCTAAGCCGTTGGAACGATCGTCTGCGTTGCCCCCATTAAGTTTGCTTGGCAAGGGGGATATCTTTAAACCGGATAAGCGTTCAATTAATTTGAGTGCTGGTTTGATTGAAAAGACTTTGGATGAATTTGGTATTCCTGCAAAGGTTGTTGGTTTTAGAACAGGCCCGACGGTAACACAATTTGCTGTCGAACCCGGTTACATTAATAAATCTGACGAAGAGCGTCATAAGATCAGGGTGTCCCAGATATCTTCTTTACAGCGTGATCTTGCGCTGGCGCTGTCAGCTGAACGGCTGCGTATTGAAGCGCCGGTTCCCGGGAAATCTTATGTTGGGATTGAGATCCCGAATTCTAAGAGTTCAGATGTTCAATTACGTCCGTTGGTTGAATCGGAAACATATTCCCGAGTAAACTCCCCACTGGCATTGGCATTGGGAAGGGATGTTTCTGGTCGTCCTGTTGTCTCTGATCTGTCGACAATGCCCCACCTTCTCATCGCTGGTACGACCGGCTCGGGGAAAAGTGTGTGTATCACTGCGCTTACAGCATGCTTGATTATGAATAACACACCAGCTGATCTGAAATTGGCGATAATTGATCCTAAGCGTGTGGAATTAATGCGATTCAATGGCTTACCGCACTTGATGGGTAATGTTGAAACGGAGATAGAACGTATCCTGGGAGTCTTGCGTTGGGCGACAACGGAGATGGATTTTCGCTATAAGCTGCTTGAAAAAGCCCGAGCGCGGAATATTGATTCGTATAATAAAAAAATGGAACGTCAAAAGAAAGACAAATTACCTAAAATTGTCATTTTGATTGATGAATTAGCAGATTTGATGGTATCTGCGCCAGATCAAACAGAACATGCCATCATTCGATTGGCACAAAAAGCCCGAGCTATTGGTATTCATCTTATTGTTGCTACGCAGCGTCCAAGTACGGATGTTGTCACGGGATTAATCAAAGCAAATTTTCCAACCCGGATTTCCTTCACTGTCGCTTCGTCGATCGACTCAAGAGTTGTGCTGGATACTGGTGGGGCTGAAACATTGCTTGGGAAAGGGGATATGCTCTTCTTACATCCTGAGATTGGTTTACCTTTGCGGGCGCAGGGTGTCATCGTGACCGACAAAGAGCTGAATCGGATCATTAAATGGTGGCAAAAACAGGCAGATGATGAAGAAGAACCTGCAAAAACTCGATATGATGATTCAGATAAGCCTCCTTGGGAAGAGCGGGTTGGCGTTGAAGAAAAGGAACAAAATCAAGATGAAACTTTAATCGAAGAAGCCATTGTATTGATCAAAACTAAGGGCCACGCCAGTTCTTCTTATTTCCAACGACAGCTGCATGTGGGTTATCCAAGAGCTGCCAGGTTAGTTGATCAACTTGAAGAAAAAGGCATCATTGGGCCATCCCAGGGAGGGGGAAGGGAACGAGAAATTTTGATCAATCTTGATGATGATTAGACGATTATCTCCACCTGGTGATTATAAACAATTACGTGTGTGATAAACTTATTCCCATGAACCAAACTCAAGAACAGGAACCAAAAACTTTCACCGATTTTTTGCGAAGAATATTTAACGGCTTTCTGGACAGTATTGCAGCGTTCTTGAATCACTTAGGTGTCAAACCAAACGTGATCACTGCTTCTGGATTGATCGGGAATCTTGCTGCTGGTATCATGATTGCGACCGGGCACCTCTTTTGGGGTGGACTGATCGCGTTGATTGTGGGGCCATTGGATGCATTGGATGGCGTATTGGCACGCCAGAGAAATGAGAGCAGTGAATATGGTGCCTTTGTCGATTCAGTTACAGATCGTTATTCTGAAATGGCAATATTTGGAGGGTTGTTAGTTTACTTCTCAAAAACTGGCTATTGGCTGGATCCCCTTTTGGTTTTTTTCGCAGCAATTGGATCTTTTATGGTTTCATATACCCGAGCCCGGGCTGAATCTCTGGGATATTCTGCAAAAATTGGTCTTTTATCTCGTGCAGAACGATACCTTATATTGATTCCGGGTGTTGTTTTGGGATATCCTCGTATTTCTCTGTGGATTATTGCGGTTTTGGCTAATTTCACTGCTCTCCAGAGGTTTTTACACGTGCGTAAAAAAACAAGAGGAACAAAAAATCAAAAAATGCAAAAAAAGGAATAAGGTAATGGTTGAAGGAATAAAAATTGGACCCTTAACACTGTCCTATTATGGCATGCTAATTATGGCTGGTGTGGTTTGTGCGACAGTGCTCAGTTATTTCGAAGCAAAAAAAAGGGGATTTAATACGGAGGTCGTCTTAGATAGTTTAACCTGGATTGTGTTGGGAGGAATTATTGGTGCCAGAATCTGGCATATCCTGACACCTCCTGCGTCAATGGTGGAGCAGGGGATCACAACATATTATTATCTCACCCATCCCCTGGATGCGATCGCGATATGGCGGGGTGGTGTAGGAATCCCGGGAGCCGTGGCAGGTGGCGCATTGGCTTTCTACCTGTATGCTCGTAAACGGGATATCAACTTTGGCTCTTGGGCGGATATTTTTGCGCCTGGGGTCGCCCTTGGACAGGCTATCGGACGTTGGGGCAACTTTATCAACCAGGAAGTCTATGGCAGTCCTACGAATCTTCCCTGGGCGATCACGATCGATCCCGAACACCGATTGCCAGAGTTTATGGATGTGGCAACGTATCATCCGCTTTTTTTGTATGAATCCCTTTTCAATCTGGCAAATATGGGCTTTTTACTTTGGCTTTCTCACCGCTTCTCTAAGAAACTTAAACCAGGTGATGTTTTCCTGACATATTTAATTTCTTATCCGGTATACCGCTTTTTTATGGAATATCTTCGCTTGGATAATAGTTTTGTTGGCGGGATCAATGCCAACCAAACACTGATGATTGTCATCGCGGTCTTGTCGAGTGGTTTTCTGATCTGGCGTCATCGTAGAAGTCTTTTCCCTAAGCTGCAAAAAACCCCGGATGAGGAGAAGACTGCATCCCAAGAAGAGGATCTCATGGTGGAGGAAGACGATTAAGTCGAAAATTTGACCTTATGGCAGTGTGAATAATAAAATGTATAAATTAACCTTTCTTGGAACAGCGAGCGCCGTTCCAAGCGAAAACCAGCAGAACACACATCTCATCATTGAGACCAAAAGCCGAACTATCCTCGTAGATTGCGTTGGCAATCCAGTTGTCCGATTGAAGCAAGCTGGTATTGATCCCCTTTCCATATCAGATTTAATTGTGACACATTTTCACCCTGATCACGTCTCGGGTGTGCCGCTGCTGCTCATGGATTTATGGTTGATGGGAAGGAAATCTCCTCTATACCTTTATGCTCTCAATGATGTTGCAGACCGCATCGAAAAAATGATGTCCCTTTATGATTGGGAAAGCTGGCAAGGTTTTTATCCTGTAAAATTTGTTCGGATCCATGGGAAAACACAAACAAATTTAATTGATACGGATGACGTTAAGGTTTGGGCAGCACCAGTTTGTCATATGATCCCTGCTATTGGGTTAAGGATTGCTTCTCCGGAGTGTGTTTTAAGTTATTCTTCTGATACAGCGCCGTGCGAAGCTGTCTTGGATCTGGCAAACGAAACCGATATTCTTATCCATGAAGCGACTGGTGAAGGACATGGTCACTCATCACCTGAGCAAGCTGGTCAAATCGCCCAACAATCAGGTGTGAAGAAGCTTTATTTGATCCATTACCCGGTGGATGCAGATGTTATTGAATGGGTCAATCGAGCCAAAGCCTGTTTTTCAGGTGAGGTTGTTGCTGCACGTGATTTGATGACAATAGAATATCCCTAATCCCTCAACAGTCATTTATTGATTACCACCCAATCAGAAAGTCTTCCCATTCCTGGTTTTGATTTAAGTGCTTACCAAATAAATATGTAGCCGTGTTCGGTGGATGCTGAGGGTGTTTTCTTGGGTACATCCTGGATTTTTCAGGGGTCATACCGCCTTTGAGGTGGTTGCAACGTGGACAGGCTGCAACCACATTGTCCCAATCTGTTTTTCCACCTAACCGACGTGGAATGACATGATCAACGGTCAGATTGGTCATTTGCCGACCGCAATATTGACAGGTGTAATTATCTCTCCGAAAGATCTCTTTTCGGGTGAGTTTGACGATTGGTCGAGGTCGTTTGACCATCCGGATCAGGCGGATCACAGACGGTAGGGGGAATGTCTGTGAAACCGAGTGAATGAAACCCCGACCATTCATCACCAATATCGCTCTTTCCGCCAAAACCATATTGATCGCCCGGCATGTTGAAGTGATATTGATTGGTTGATAATTCGTGTTTAAAACAAGCACAGGTTCATACATTTTGCACCAAGTTGATTATATCAGCTTTGATTCGATTGTTAAAGTGATATTTAATTGTTATAATTTTATTGGAGATGGTTTTTCACCATTAGCAATTTTTCATTTTCACATATTTAACACTAGACTAGAATTTACTTAAAAGTAGAAAAACTTACTGAAAGGGATAAAAAATGAAACGTTGGCAAATTATATTAGGGATTACCTTGGTTGTGTTGGGATTGTTCTCATTGATAGAGGTGTTTTTTGTTTTCAATCCCTGGCGATTTTTTGGCCCCTTGATTTTAATTGGATTAGGCATATTATTGATTTTGCGCCCTAGAATCGCAGGACAAAATGTAAAAGTTCAAATGCCTATCCTGGGGGATGTTCGTAAGAGGGGATTTTGGGAAGCGACCCAACATGAAATCTGGTGGATCGTCGGGACAAGTTGGTTAGATTTCACGGATGCTGTTTTTCCGACTGGTGACGCTTTGATTAGAATCTTTGGTTTTGTCACAGATGTCAAAATAACGCTTCCAGAAGATGTCGGGCTCCAAATTAACTCAACAGCTATTGTTTCAGAACTTAAAGGTTTTGAAAGAAAAGAAGAATGGATCCTGAATTCATTGGAATATCAAACACCCAATTATATTTCAGCTGAAAAGCGTGTGACCGTTCAAACAGTAGGGTTTGTTTCAGAGGTGAGGGTCAAGTCATCTTTGATGTAGTGTACAAATTTGAATTTTTCGCTATAATAAATACGTGATGAAGCACACATTCTATTATTATTACTGATTTGGTTGAGCGAAAACCCTGTCCACGGCACAGAACGCGTCTTATTTGACAGGCGCGTTTTATTTTTGACAGGATTATCTTATTAGAATTATTGGAAAGAGGCGATTATGAACATCGAAAAACAAGTAGCTTACCTGATGCGGGGAGTTGAGTATGGTGATCCAATCACGCATCAATCGATGGCAAAAGAATTACGGGAGCGTTTGCTTGAATCAAAGCGCACAGGTCGTCCCTTACGTGTATACTGCGGTTACGATCCACGAACCTCTGATCTACACATAGGTCATACCGTCACCATGCGCAAGCTGCGCCAGTTTCAAGAGCTCGGGCACCATGTGATCTTCGTAATCGGCACTTTTACTGCCCTTATTGGTGATCCTTCTGACAAAGATAAGATCAGAGCTCAATTATCCACAGAAGAAGCAAGACGAAATGCCGAATCTTATGCAGAGCAAGCTTTTCGCATTCTGGACCGAGATAGCACTGAGATACGCTTTAACGATGAGTGGCTCTCTCAACTGACATTTGTAGAATTGATTCGCCTAGCTTCCAACTTCACAGTTCAGCAATTCATGACCAGGCTTAATTTTCGTCAACGATGGCAAAAAGACGAAGCAGTGTATTTCCATGAATTCTTCTACGCACTGATGCAGGGTTATGATGCCTATGTATTGGATGCTGATGTTCAGGTGGGTGGGACTGATCAAATGTTCAATATCATGACTGCTGCTCGAAAGATCATGGCTTATTATGATAAGAAACCCAATGTGGGGATAATCTTGGGGATTTTGCCTGGCACAGACGGTGAGGTCAAGATGAGTAAGTCTTTGGGCAACCACATTCCACTCAACACTTCCCCCGAGGATATGTTTGGAAAGGTTATGAGTGTGCCGGATAAGGCCATGTCATGTTATGCTCGATTGGTAACCCGTTGGTCGGTAGAGAAAATTGGGCAATTTGAAGAAGGTGTCGCCAGTGGAAGAGTAGAACCAATGGAGGCAAAGAAAGACCTTGCTTATGAGATCACAGCAGCATTTTACAGTGAGCAACAGGCTGATGATGCAAAAAAACATTTTCAAACAGTAATTCAACAGGGAAGTACACCGGATGAAATCCCTGAATTTTCAGTTGACAAAGAAGTGATATTGATGGATGCGTTGAGAGAAAGTGAAACGGTTCAGACGAATAGTGAGGTCAGGAGATTGGTCAAACAAGGGGGGATCAAGGTTAATGATGTGAAGGTTTCTGACCCGTATTTATCTATAGTGCCAGGTATGATTATTAAAGTGGGGAAAAGACGCTTCCTCAGAATTGTCAGTAAAAACCAAGAGGATTAAACTCCAAAGGGCTGGATCTCAGCCCTTTTTTAGTGCTTTCTGTTCAATTAGACAAAAGGATTGCCTCCTCCATCAATGCCTCTCCGATCGACTCGGCCAGTTCTGGTGCTTCAGCTTCAAGGACAATCACAACAACGATAGGTTCTCCCTGCCAATCTGTAGATGTGCCTCCTAAGAACCATGTTATGGGTTCATCTTCTTCATTTGTTGCAAGCGCTGTGACCTGCCACATAGCAGTATCCGGGGATTTTAGCAGTCTGGTCAATTGAGAACTAATAATTGGGGATATTGCATGCTCGCTTTCATCAAAACTCGGGAGTGTGTTCCATTTACCATTAGAATCCTGATAGGCATTGACAATCCTCGGTTCAGGTAAAATGCCGTCATTTGAAAAGGCGCTGAGAGCTAACGCCATTTGTAAAGGACTGATGTTAAATCCTCCTCCATAATAGAAGGTTGTTTCTTCAGATATGATCGGCGTATCCGCGTCAGCGACATCCAAAGACAGATTGGGTTCAGAAAAGAAGCCAAAGTTCTTATAGATGTTCAGTAGTAAATCGACACCTGATATTTTGCCAAGTTCAAACTGAACGTTTTGACACCCATTTGAAATTATATTTTGCCAGGTCAGTTCATTACCCACAGACCTTGCACAATCCAGATCAAGATCCGTACTAGGCAGTAAGGTTGCAGGGTCTGGATGTTGTTGGATTAAGTCAATTTGAGATCCAGCGATAAATGGTAGCAGAGCAGAACCCGGAGGGTACTTCCCTTGAGCTGCACGGTTAATCAGAGGAGCATTTTGATCCTTTATCAGGTCTTCCCATCTGGATTCGAGGATGCCGGCATCAAAATAAGGATGTGAGGCCATTACCAGGATCTCTCCTGAATTAGCATTCATCAAGATAGCTGTGCTGGCTGGGGCCGTGTTCATGGCATTTGTTAGGAGTTCATCCGCTTTCTTTTGTAGATCCAAGTCGAGAGTCAGCCGCACATCCAAACCTTCAGGGGGTTGGTTGTAAATAAGATCATGCCAAAACTGCGTTTTGAAGGGATACCCTTCATACCCTCGCAAATATGAGAACATAGATGCTTCGATGCCGGTTTGTCCATACAAGGGGTCTGTATAGCCAACAACAGGGTAGAGGGGAATGTGGTTGCTTGTTCGTTCATATTGGCCATATTGTTCAGTGTTGGTGATGATGATTTGATTATCGCGGTCGAGTATGTCACCACGTGGGGAGTAACGATCATCAATCACCCAGCGTGGATTGTCTGGACGATCAACCAGTGAGTTTCTGAGCCAAAATGAAATCAGACTGGTGGTGAGAATCTCACCTAATAACACAACCATCATCAGCCCGTTGATCAATATTAATCGAGGATGATTGATTTGAGTTGGCTTTCCCTCATCTTCGATTTGATTACTTATGGACCACAAGATCAGAAACGCGATGAATGAAGTTAGTAGAGAGGATCCACCATAAGATACAAAAGGCAGGGTTACGCCTGTTAACGGCAGGAGACCGATATTCCCCCCAATGATAAAAATACTCTGTATGCCGAAATAAAAAATCAAACCCAAGGCGAGATAGCGATGAAATGAGTTCTGAGTAGCAATAACAATTTTTGTACATCTGTACAGAAAAATTATGATTAACAAAATAATCAATGTTGCTCCCAGGAAACCCATTTCTTCAGCAATTGCAGAGAAAATGAAATCTGATACGGCTACAGGAATCAGGTTCGGGCTGCCCAGTCCAACCCCTGTACCGATCAGGTTTCCTTCAGCTATCGCCATTATTGATTGGATTATTTGATAGGAAGTTCCTGTTGGGTCAACAAGCGGGTTGAGCCAGGTATCAATGCGTATTTTCACAATATCCAGGAAGTGGTATCCAACCAGTCCCAGTATCAAGATCAATAGTGGCGTGAGCCACAAAATTAATTTTTCCCCCCGAGTGGCATATAACATGGCGAGATAAAGCATTAGGAAGATGCTGGCTGTCCCTAAATCTCGCTGGAATACCAATAGCAGCAGTGCAATCCCTGTGACAATGAGATGCGGGAAGACTCCCTCAAATTCGCCAAGTGTGACGGATATCCTGTCTGTAAAGTAGCCTGCCAAATAAGCGACTAAGACCAACTTTAAGATCTCTGATGGCTGAAAATGGATTCCCAGGAAATTTAGCCATAATGTGGGTCCATTTCCACTGGGATTGGATCCTAAAAAGATCGTCAGGGCTGTAAGGAGCAACCCTGAAATCAGCCAAATATACTTATAGCGGCGTAAAGAATCGATTAAACCAGGAAATTGAATCCCGGCAATCACGACGAGTGCTGATAGGGCAAGCCAAATTGACTGACGGAGGCCCAGGTTTGGATAAAGCCGCCAGATGGTCATCAATCCGATCGCACTTAACAGGGCAACGATAGGTAGGAGATAAGGATCCCTTTTAGATAGCTTGTTTATCGATAGGCGATGTAGAATTGAAAAAACGACAACCCAGACGATCACACCCAACCAATGCCCCCACAAGCAGGTTTCATTATCAGAATGATTTCTAATGGACGGTGCCAGGGTAAGGATTACTGCATAGGTGATGATGATCAGTCCTGCAATGATCATCAATCGACTTTGCGTCTGATTCTTTTTAGATTCCAGTTGGTTAATTGGAATTAGGTCTTCCACGTTTAGTCCAGGTATTTATCAACAAAAATGCTTAGTTCGTGTCTTTTTTCGGGGTCGATATGATCAGGGTCGGTGATGAGTGCATCCTTCAAGGCACTTTCACAATCACAAATATTATCAGGATCTATAAGATCAACCAGCTTTGCGATAATTTCCTGGGCGAGACGGACGTTCTTCATAAGCGTTTTCACAACCACTTCAACTGTTACAGGTTCTTCACTGACATGCCAAACATCATAATCGGTAACATGTGCCATGGTTGTATAACACATTTCTGCTTCACGAGCCAAAAACACTTCAGGGGATGCTGTCATCCCGATGATGTCTATTCCCCAGAGACGGTAGAGGCTGGATTCACCCTTAGTTGAAAATCGAGGACCTTCAATGGTGATGTATGTACCACCGCGATGATATTGGGCGGTTGTTTCTTTGATTGCTTCTTCAAGCGTATCCGAAAGAGATCCGCAAAATGGGTCAGCAACGCTGATATGCGCTACCAACCCTTTCCCAAAGAAACTGCGTTTGCGTTTATGGGTGAAATCAAAAATTTGATCCGGAATGATGATATGCCCTGGTGAATAGGCTTCTCTGAGTGAGCCACAGGCACTAACACTTACGATTCGTTTCACCCCAAGAGATTTTAATGCGTAAATATTGCTGCGATAGGGGACTTCGCTGGGAGGGAGAGTGTGACCCAGTCCATGTCGTGCCAGAAATGCCACCATTTTCCCTTTAATCGTTCCCAGGGTAATAGGAGAACTTGGTTTTCCAAATGGGGTGTTTACTTCAACGGTTTTTACATTCTTTAAATCTTCAAATTCATACAAACCAGAACCACCAATTACAGCAAGCACAGGTACTTCATTCATGTTAATCTCCAGGTTGATCAATTGAGCTTTATCGCGATTTCTATGCGACCCATTTTTAATACGTCACCGTTGGCTAGAACAATAGGCGTTTTGATCAAAGAATCATTGAGGAAAGATCCATTTGTGGAGTCAAGATCTTCTGCCCACCATTGGTTATGATGGTAATTTATTTTGCAATGTCGTAGAGAAATGGCATCATCTGATAATGGAAAATCACAAGCAGGATCTCTACCAAGTATGATTTCGGGGGTATGAAATATTTCTTCAGCTCCCTCAGTGTCAAGTGTTATCGGAGGGACAGACACACTTTTTGATCTGCGAAGGTGATATTTCAAGTCTTTGAAGATCGTATAACCAATCCAACCGACAAACAGGTATGACAGGAAAATCAGCAACAACCGTAAGATTAATGCAATAATGGCATTCACTCGTGATCACCTCCGACTATGTGTTGATTGTCAAGATTGTTATCAAGATCAATAGGCAGCGCTGTTGTGGGGTTTGCTGATGTCGTGTCTTGAATATAAATTAAATTGACAAGCCCGATTCGTACAACATCGCCTGATTGCAAGCTGGCTTGAGAAACCTTCTTCCCATTTAGAAAAACGCCTGCTGATGAGCCGGTATCGAAGATAACAAATTGGTTGTTAATTGCACGAAGCTGGGCATGGTGGCGTGATACATGAAGATCGTCAAGGATCAAATCGCAATCTGAATGACGTCCAATATCCACCACTGACTTGTTCAATGGGAAATTTGTTACGCCACCGATCACGAAACATGCATTTTGGGGCAAATTGACATTCCCTTGACTTTGCTTGGATTGTTCCATTGCAGCCGTATCTGGCATGGGGAGATGTTCATCTGAAAAGTGAGATGAGATTTCAAATTGATGTTTCACGATGTTTGGTTTAGCCTGCACATCAATACTCGGAGGTTTGTGAAAGGAAAATCCCTCAATCAGGCAAATTTTATGAAGCGATGACGCTAATTTATCAAGGATGTCTTGATGATCCTGCCACTCAATCAAATCCTCCTCCGGGACATGAAAGGTGATCTGATCAGGGGCGAATAGAGAACCATCTGTGTATTTTTGAGGATTGGCATGTATCACGTGAATAAGATTTTTTATCAAACCAGTTGCCGGCTGCCCCCCTGTAAAAAACTTGAAGAGTTTTTCTTCAAATAATGCACGCAAATTCGCTTCAATTCGATCAAGGTTATTACTCATAGGTTCCAATCCAGTATAATTATACTCAAGTATGTCTCCACATGGTTATGAAGAGATAGATCACACAGCAGACCTTGCATTGCGTGTCTGGGGGGAAGAATTTTACTCGCTTCTAGATCATTCTGCCCATGGAATGTATCACCTTCTTGGCATTACTGCGAACCATACATATCCTGTAGAATGGATGTTCATGATAGAAGATGGATCCAGGGAATGCATGCTTGTGGATTTCCTGAGTGAGGTGTTGTACCTGTGCGAAGATAAGAAATTTGTCTTTAATAAATTCCAATACTGTCATAACGATGTCAATCTGAAAGTACACGCGACGGGTTTCCAGAAGGTCAGTATGAAGCGAACGATTAAAGCTGTGACTTTTCATAACCTTGAAATCAAAGAAACTGAATTTGGATTGGAGACCACCATCACCTTTGATGTGTAGAAGGACCAACGAATGACTGGCATTTCAATCAATCAATTCTCCCAACGTTCCGATTTTGAGTGGGAAATTCCAACGAATTTCCGATCTGATATGCGCGTTCCAGTGAGGGTGTTTGCTTCAAGGTCGCTTCTGTTAGATGCTCTTGGGGGAAAATCCATCCTGCAAGCGGTAAATGCCAGTACGCTTCCTGGTCTGGTTGAAGCTGTCATGGTTATGCCGGATATGCACCAGGGCTATGGTTTCCCGATTGGAGGGGTGGCAGCTACAGACCCTGAGACTGGCGTTATCTCCCCCGGTGGTATTGGTTATGACATCAACTGTGGTGTCCGCTTGCTTTCATCAAGAATTACTCTTGAAGAGATAAAGGATTGGGTACCAAGCCTCGCGACGATGATCAACCAAATTTGTCCAAGTGGTGTTGGTGTGGGCGGTGATCTTTCGTTATCCAAAGCCGAGTTGAAAGAAGCCTGTACGAAGGGGGCTCAGTGGGCAAAGACCGCAGGATATGAAACACAAGAAGACATTCAATTTACTGAGGATAACGGCTGCCTGGTGGGTGCAGATCCAACGAAATTAAGTGAACGAGCCCTGGAAAGGGGTCGTCGTCAATTAGGTACACTTGGGGGTGGGAATCATTTTATTGAGGTTGATCTCATTACCAATGTTTATGATGACCAAGCTGCTCGGGTGATGGGCTTGCAGAAAGGTGAGATCGCGGTCCAAATCCATACTGGATCCCGGGGATTCGGACACCAAATTTGCACAGATTACGTACGAAGGTTGCAGAAGACGATTATACGGTTTGGGTTTAAGTTACCTGATAAGCAATTAGTATATGCGCCCATAGATTCGCCAGAAGGTCGGGATTACCTGGGCGCGATGCGGTGCGGTGCGAATTTTGCTTTCTTGAATCGGCAGTTGCTTGCAAATAAAGTCCGAGAAGCGTTTGAAGTTGTCTTGGCGGGCAGGGTGGATCATTGGCAGTTAAGTCAGGTTTATGATCTTGCGCATAATATTGGAAAGTTTGAAAACCATTTTGTCAATGGAGAAAAGAAAAGACTTTGTGTGCATCGAAAAGGGGCTACACGAGCCTTTGGACCTTATTCAGAAGGTCTTCCTGTTGCTTATCAGGAGATCGGACAGCCTGTCCTTGTTCCAGGATCGATGGGCACGGGGTCCTGGGTACTTACAGGGACAGGTAGAAGCATGGAACGGTCTTTTGGGTCATGCTGTCATGGAGCCGGTCGTGTGATGAGTCGTTCACAGGCGAAACGGAAGGTTTGGGGTGAGGATTTACTCAAGCAATTGGTCAAAGAAGGCATTGAGATACGTGCAGGCTCTATGGCTGGACTGGCAGAAGAAGCTCCTCAAGCTTACAAAAACGTCGATCAGGTTGTTGAAAGCGTGGTTGGGGCTGGCCTTGCCAGGAAAGTCGCCCGATTAAGTCCACTTATTGTAATTAAGGGGTAACTCCGGCATAGATTGGATTGCTAAAAATCCAACCCCGTAATTTCCCTTTGTAAGGAATGTAAGCTTCCACTCGATAGACGCCAGGTTCTTTGGTGATATAAGTACAAATTTCCCGATCAGACCATTCTTTGATCAGATTTCCATCTTTGATAAATCTGCAACAGGTCTTTTGCGGAAGGCGAATTTGAAATGTCATCCCGCCTTTTATTTTAACTGTGTCCCCCATATAGAATTGTCCATCATCATTGTGAACTGAAAATCGGAAGCCATTAGTTGATGCTGGGAGATCATACGCTACAAAACAATGTCCGTTCCTGAGCGCATTTATGATTTGGCTTCGATCTTCAGGAAAATTTCCTGAGAGGGGCTTGGAAATCAGGATATGGGTTGTGACGCTTTTAAAATGATGCAGGTAAGGATAAAGCTTGATCTTCAAAGGACCAAATTTTTTAATGATCATGTGGGCATCAACACCACCAACTGCGACAATGGGACGATTCCTTTCCGCAATCAACTCGTCCCAAAGTTCCAACGTTTGGTCAAGAGGTCCTAATGACATCCGCTTTGGGAAGAATGCGTTGATAAAAGCTGAAAATAAATCATTTGTGACACTTTTAAACTCGCTTAGCTGGTTCCATAATTCAATCCCTGTAAAGGAGTGAATATCCCAATCACGCCACGAATATGCCTTTTCATGGAATAATTCGAGGGCATCTTCCACCGGATGCGCAATAAACGATAGTCCATTACTCCGATTGGTTTGGTTAATCAGACGCTGTGGGACACCTGCAAAGGGAGACATTTCCTTTTCTGCGCCAATTATCAACATATGATTGCCAGGGGGTTCAAGCGTTCGATCGTGAACTTCTTCACCCACCAGGAGCATGGTTTTCTTTTTCCCATGCTCATAGTACCCATCTAAACCATTAATCCATATATTGTGATCGGTGGTGATGATCCCATCCAGACCGGCTTTTTCAGCAATCTTTATTAATTCTTGATGGCTGGCGGCTCCATCTGAATAGAAAGTATGGATATGCAGCGCAAATCTTATTTCATGCATTGGGTTGACGCAATTTTGGGAATGTGGGTATAATCATTGCTGTTAAAGGAGGTTCGTGTGGCAAATTATTTTAGTATTGCGTTAATTATAACTTCAATTGCCTTGATCGCTAGTATTATCCTTCAAAGCAAAGGCGTAGGCTTAGGTGGGTTAACTGGGGGTGGGAATACAGGTGGCGTTTATACGCAGCGACGTGGAATTGAAAAGATTTTGTTTTGGATCACAATTTGCTTGAGTGTGGTCTTCTTTATTTTGACAATCTTAACTGTTTTATTTGGGGCATAATCCAAGATCCTCTTGGATACTCATGACGAGATCTAATTACATCAATAAATCTGGGCAACTCGTCAACAAAGGGTTGCCCCTTTTATCTTAAACTTATGAAAAAATATCGTTGGCAATTACTGATCATTCTGGTCACTGGCTTAATTGTAGGTGTCTTGCTCATTGTGCAGCAAATGGACACCGGTGAGACTGTCGAATCGACACCCTCTCCAATCACTGGAGGGGTGTACACAGAAGCATTGATCGGTGATTTCATGCGGTTAAACCCGATCCTGGATGTTTACAACACCCCTGATCGATCTGTAGATCAGTTGGTCTTCAGTGGTCTGGTTAAATTTGATTCAAAAGGAATCCCCCAATCCGAGCTTGCTGAATCCTGGGGTGTTTCTAAAGATGGTACAGTCTATAATTTTAGTTTGCGAACCGATGTTTATTGGCATGATGGAGAGGTCTTTGATAGCAGTGACGTCCTGTTCACCATCGGAGTTCTGCAAAGCCAACATGGTTTAATCCCTGAAGATTTACGAAAATTTTGGTCTGAAGTGGAAATCGTTATTCTATCTGACAGTCAATTGCAATTCCTTTTACCCGAACCATTTGCACCATTTTTAGATTATCTTACTTTTGGCATCCTTCCAGAACACATTCTTGGGGGGCTTGGATTAGAAGAAATCATTGACCATCCTTTTAATTTAGCACCAATCGGTACAGGTCCTTTTCGTTTTCAAAGGTTATTGGTGGAGAATGAAAAAATTGTGGGTGTTGTTTTAGATGCATTCGAAGACTATTATTTAGATCGTCCTTTCTTAGACGAGTTTATCTTCCGATATTACCCGACCTCCAATGATGCTTTATCGGCTTACCAGCTCGGAGAAGTCGAGGGAATTGGAGAAGTTGATGAGACGATATTGGGTGAGGTTTTACGTGACTCGGACCTTGCTGTTTATTCTGCTCGTGAACCTCTTCTCACAATGGTTTATTTGAATCTTGATAATCCTGAAGTTAATTTCCTTAAGAATCCTGTTTTTAGAAGAGCATTACTGTCTTCTATCAATACAAATCTAATCATCGAGCGTATATACGAGGGACAGGCTATTCCTGCAAATGGACCAATTATGCCTGGAACATGGGCATATTACGAAGATATCGAGAAAGTAAATTATGATAAGGTCAGTGCAAAGTCTTTATTCGAGTCAACCGGTGTAAGTTTTGATGAAGAATTAGACTTATACCTAAGCGAAGAGGGTTTAGAAGTTGAGGTAACATTTTTATCTCCAGATGATTCGCACCATGCTGATATTGCTGCAATAATCAAGTCAAACTGGGAAGATTTAGGCATCAATGTGATCTTGGATGTAAAACCTTATGAAGAGGTTTTGGCTGATCTTAAGTCCCGTATGTATCAAACAGCTTTAGTCGATATCAATCTGACTCGATCACCTGATCCAGATCCTTATCCATTTTGGGGGCAAGCACAAATAAAATCGGGACAAAATTACTCAGAATGGGATAATCGATCAGCCAGTGAGTTTCTGGAACAGGCGCGGATGATGGTAGACTTGTCAGAGCGAGAGCGATTATATCGAAATTTCCAGGTTCTATTTATGCGGGAATTGCCTTCACTGCCTCTTTTGTATCCTGTTTATTCGTGTGCGATTACAACTGATATTCACGGTGTTAACATTGGTCCAATTTTCGAACCCTCTGATCGGTTTAATAACGTACATAACTGGTATATTTTGTCTTCTAAAGAAACTTCACCAACAGAAACCCTCGAGATAACATCCAGCGCAATAGAATAGGGACCCCATGACACCGATTTTTACTGGCAAAGGTGACAAAGGTCAGACTGGCTTTTTGGGTTCAGGTAAGATATCCAAAAACTCTGCTCGTATAGAAGCTGTTGGAAGTGTCGATGAAGCAGCAGCTTCATTGGGATATGCGCGTGCATTAACTGATAGTGAGAAGATCAAGTCAATCATCTTACAAGTTCAAAAACAGCTTTATGTGTTGATGTCTGAAATATCTACGGCATCAAATGAATCTGATCAATTTGATAAGATAACTGAAAATGACCTGTCGTGGTTGGAAAATCAAATAAAAGACCTCGAAGATATTGTAGAAATGCCAGGAGATTTTATAATCCCTGGTGAAAGTCCTGCAAGCAGTGCATTAGCTGTCGCTCGAACGGTAGTTAGGCGAGCAGAACGACGGACGATTACCTTATTACAGGTGGGAGAGAAATTTAAGCCGATCTTAATTGCCTATCTTAATCGATTGTCTTCTCTTATTTTTGTCCTCGAAGTTTATGAAACCTCCCTTTCAGGGCGGGGGCTCCGATTGGCAAAAGAGGATTAATCTGTGATTGGAACTCTACTCAACACAGCTGCAATTATTGCTGGTTCGTTGTTGGGGATCTTTTTAGGCCAACATCTTTCAGAAAAAGTGAGAGATACAATTATCAATGGTTTGGGATTGTTCACCCTTGCATATGGCTTAATGACATTCCTTGGCACATCAAATCCACTGGTTCCTTTAGGCGGGCTGCTGGTGGGTGCGCTTTTGGGTGAGTGGTGGAAGATCGAAGAGGGTCTGGAAAAACTTGGAAAGCTCTTGAGAAGGGCATTTCTTAAGAAAGATACTACCCAAAAGCATCAAACTCATTTTGTTGAAGGATTTGTTTCAGCTTCCCTGGTGTTTATTATTGGACCAATGGCGATTTTAGGCTCTGTTCAAAATGGATTAACAGGTGAATATGAATTGTTGGCAATTAAATCCATTCTCGATGGTTTTGCTTCTATTGCGTTTGCCTCTTTATTAGGGATAGGTGTGGCATTCTCAGCCTTGTCAATTCTCATCTATCAGGGTTCTATTACGCTGCTTTCCAGATATTTCAGCCAAATTCTTTCAGATGCTATGGTTTCCGAGATGACTGCGGTGGGTGGTTTGATCTTGATGGCTATTGCTATCAGCAGCCTTTTGTCCATTAAGAAGATCCGTACAGGAAGCTATCTCCCGGCATTACTGGTGACTCCTTTGATTGTCTTGTTTTTAGAACACTTCTTTGGTGGGTATTAAGTCGATTTTTTAGAAACCGTCATAAGATAATCGAGCACAGGAAGGAAGGCTCATATATTGAGGTAGGATTTCCTTCAGAATATACATTGTTTGGGGGCAGTTCGTTTGGATTCGCTTTGTTTTGAATTTTTAAAGATCGAGTTCGTACACGGGTATCTCTTCATCAGTTCGTTTAAAGTTAAACTCTTCGTATAGTTTTAGAGAGGGTAGATTGTTTGACTGTGTATTCACGGTGACACACCAATATCCCCGATGTTCAAATCTCTTGAGTAAATCATAAACAATAGCATATCCAACACCTTGACGCTGATAGTACGGATGGACTGCAAGTCGTGCAAGATGACCATAGATTGTCATTGCTGTACTGATTTGGTATCCAACGACTTGTCCATTTTTGACCGCAACGGTACTGATGCCGGTTTGATGATAAGCTTTCCGCAACCCGGCTAAAGAATTTTGCCATAAAGAAGGAAACGCAATATGATCAATGATTTCTATAAAGGGCAGATCACTGACGGTCATAGAACGGATCTCCAAATCTGATGGTTGTCTTTTGGGAAACTTTCCCTGCCATTCCAGCACTATGATATTGAGATGATTTTCAAATTTTGCATCTGTCAGAAGGTCCTCAAACCACCTATGCAAGGCTAATGAGGCCAGTTTTTTGATTCCAGAAGCTCTAAGTTTTTGGACTGACTCAGCAAGCAATCTTTCCCATCGTGTTTTTAGATGTTTTTTTTCTCGGACGCCAAAGGAGCGTATCCATGCAATGTCATTGTTTTCAGGAACAGTGCAGATGACTGCTTTAATTTGGTCATTGACGCTTTCAAACAAGAAAGGTTGATCTCCTAACAAATCTAAAGTGGCAAACCAATCCAAATGGCGGTGAATATAGTGGTATTGATTGAAAAAGTCTGCTAATTGTTCGTAATTATTCTGGGATGCTTGGTGGATGGTACTCTTTGGATTAAGCCGAGTCTCTTCGGTTGCCATTATGCACCTTTTGAAGGGGGTATTCGCGATAAGTTTCGAAACACGAAAATGAATGCGTTAGCTGCCTGTTCACTTGGTTTTCAGTTTACCAAGGATGATCTTTGCGATTTCAGCTTGTTCCTCTAATGGCATTTGTCTTATCGCATGTGGAAGAGGATCGTCAGGCTTCTCGTTTTTCTGATCAACTTTGTCTTCTCCATTTTGATTTTCCAGGTGCTGATGAGGTTGATCTAGCTCAATAGTTTCATGGTCTGCTTCGTTAAATACCTGGTTAAAAAAGATTGAGATTGGTTGATCAAATGCTTCAGCAATCTGTATGAGGTGATTAAATGAGATGGGTAAATCACCCCGTGAATACTGCTGTAGGGTTTCGAGCGGAATACCTGTTATTGTGTTGAGATACTCTAAAGTTACTCCCTTTTTTTCTTGTTCAATTTGGAGTTCTGTCAGGATCACTTTATTACGTAATTGCTTGTATTTGGATTTCGTTTCCTTATTCAAAAAGGAATAATTTGAGATTTCGTGGGCATCAGCTTGATAGAAAGATTTAATTGGTACACGAAAAAAAATCGATAATAATTCGATCTCTGGAAGAGATGGCTGTGCTGTTCCATTTTCATATTTTTGAAACTGATCAATAGAAATATCTAATAGAGATGCACACTCAGGGATATCACGTTGGCTTTGTTGTCTTATTCTCCGGAGCCTTTGAGGATTGTTAGCATTTTCTTGTATCATCAATATACCAACCTGTTGGAATGAAATTTTTTCTTGTAATCAAATTATAGCTTATCCCTATGAAAATTTCTAATTTGATATATTGCCAAAACTGCCAGGTTCTAGCGTTAGATTGAGGTGGTTAAGATCCTTATAAGTATTTCAAGTTCATTGGCAGCGACGACGATTGAAAAACGCATTCACCGTCTATAAATGTAGCAGCTGGTTCGATCTCTGACAGACGGTGTGGATCAATTGTCATCGGGTTTTCTTCTAGAATGAGAAAATCAGCTTTATATCCTTCTGCGATCCTACCCAAATGCCCCCCTTTATTTATGAGTTTGGCTGGCAGGAAAGTAAAGCCTTCCAACGCTTCACTTAGGGATAGACGTTGTTCTGGATGCCAGCCATCTAACCCTGGCGAACCATCCATTCGCCGGCGTGTGACAGCAGCATGAATTCCATGAAAAGGATTGACTGACTCGACCGGAGCATCAGATCCAAAAATGCAACAAATATCGTTTTCTATCATTGTTCTGAAGGCGTATGCATTTTTTGCTCTATTACCCAGGTGCCTTTCCGTAATTTCCATATCTGACGGGGCGTGGATGGGTTGGACGGATGCTGTGATATCCAGTTTGGATAAACGTGGAAGATCTTTTGGATCAATGACCTGAACATGTTCAATCCTGTGATGGAAGTGAGGGAGATGGTGCGCTTGCTCGAATTTTCTGAGCTTTTCAAATGCATTCAAAACGATGTGGTTGGCATGATCACCGATGGCATGCACTGCTAATGCAATCCCATTTCGGGTTGCATATTTACCAATTTCTACAATCTCACCTTCTGGTAATAGCAAGGTTCCGTAATTATCGGTGCCTTCGTAAGGGCTTTTCATTGCAGCTGTTTGGGGACCTAATGCACCATCAGCAAAGAGCTTGACACAACCGATATTTAACCTATCATCCCCAAAATTGGTTCGTAAACCGGCTTGAATGAAGCTTTCCAGATGTTTATAGGGAATGCTTTTTCGGACTCTGAGATGCAGTGTGTTATTTTGATAACACTCCTGGAGAGCATCCCAGCAATCAATTCCATCGAAGTCATGCACACCCACAAGTCCTAATTCCCAAAGCTTTGTGAATAAGGATTTTAATTTCGATACAACTTCTGAGCGTGTGGGTTTGGGGATGATGGATTTAACCAGATCGATTGCACCGTTCTCAAATAAAATGCCTGTCGGTTGATCACTTTCATCTCGCTGGATGATTCCACCTGGTGGATCAGTTGTTTTGAGATTGATATCAGCCAGCTTGAGAGCCTGGCTGTTCACCCAGGCTGCATGCAGTGATTTTGCGGTCAGGAAGGCAGGCCGGCCATTACAAACGGTATCCAGCATATGTGCATTTCCAAAACCTGATTCCCAGTGATTTTGATTCCAGCCATGTCCCCGAATCCAGGAACCATTTTGGGTTTGATCAGCGGCTTTTTTGACTCTTGCCAGGCATTCCTTCAAAGTTTCCGTTTCACAATCAACCATATTTGCGCAATCTGCTAAATGGCGCAAGTGAAGATGAGAATCGGTTAAACCAGGCCAGATCGTTCTATTTTGCAGGTCAACTTTCAATACCGCGTGGGAAAACCCGTTCAATATATCTGTATCAGAGCCCAATGCAGCAAAGTGTCCATGATTAATCGCAAAGGCAGTTGCATTTGGCTGCTTCGCTGCGTAAATATTAGCATTATAAAAAATCTGCATAAGTTGATTTAGGGAAAATTTTGTCAAGAATGGCGTTTAATTCCTCATCAGAATAGTAATAGATCACGAGGTTACCGCCTTTTCTTCCACGATTTAATTTCACTTTGGTTTCGAAAAACTTTCGCAGTTGTTCTTCCAGGGCACTGATTTCTGGTTGTGGTTCGGTTCGAATTACTGGAGAGGGTTTTTTCCCACTCATTTTCTTAACCAATGCTTCCGTTTGGCGAACGTTCAGTCCTAAATTTAAAATTGTGCTGAGAGCTGCTCGTTGCGCTTGGTGATTGGGAAGCCCTAATATTGCACGTGCATGACCTTCGCTGATTATGCCTTCACCCAAAGCCCTTTGAGCCTGGTCAGGAAGGTTAAGCAGTCGAATGGTATTTGTGATACTCGTACGGCTTTTCCCAATTCTTTCAGCTATTTGTTCATGAGTCATTGAGAAGTTATCTGCAAGTTGACTGTACGCTTGTGCTTTCTCAAGAGGATTCAGATCGGAGCGTTGGAGGTTTTCAATAAGGGCAAGCTCAAGTTGTTCCTGTTCAGTTACAGACCTGATGATCACTGGAACCATTGACAATCCAGCCATTTCAGCAGCCCGCCAGCGTCTTTCACCTGCGATCAAAGTATACTGATCCACATCGAGATTTTCAGACACAATGAGTGGCTGCAGAACACCATGTTCTCTGATTGAATCCGCCAATTCTTCCAAGGCTCCCATATCCAAAGATATTCGGGGTTGTTGTGGATTGGGATGAATTAAGTCAAATGGAACTTGAATGATGACCTGAGAAGATGTTAATTTTGATGGGTATTCTTCTTGATCCTCATTCCTTGGAATTAATGAATCTAATCCTTTTCCTAAACCAGGCCTCCGTGCCATTAGTTAACCTCCTGTACTGATGGAACCTGCACTTCATCTCGAATTAATAACTCTTTGGCTAAAGCTGCATAAGCGCGTCCGCCACTTGATTCTGGGGAGAATATTGAAATAGGCATACCATATGAGGGCGCTTCAGCCAGGCGGATAGAACGGGGGATCACACTGTTGAAGACCTGTTTGCCAAAGAAGTTCTGTACTTCCCGGACAACATCTGCTGCCAGGTTTGTTCGGGAATCATACATCGTAAGTATCACCCCGTGAATTTCTAATTTCTTAAATAATTGATTTCTAACTCGATTAACGGTATTTACTAATTGGCCGAGACCTTCCAGAGCAAGATATTCGCACTGGATAGGTATGAGAAGACCATTTTTTGCCGCTACCAGGCCATTTAAAGTTAGTAATCCTAGAGATGGTGGGCAATCAATTAGCAGGTAATCATATCGTGATTTGATTGACTCAAGAACTTTCGATAGACGTCTCTCGCGATTGTGTAAATCAATTAGTTCAATTTCTGCACCAGCCAGTGCAGGTGATGAAGGAAGTAAGGATAATTTAAATCGAGGATTATGAAGGATTTGAGTTAGGATGGGCTGCCTTCCAATGATGACATCATAGGTGCCACCATCAACGTCATTTTTATCAACACCCAAACATGAAGTGGCGTTTGCTTGTGGATCAATATCAACGATAAGGACTTTTCGTCCATAATATCCCAGGTAAGCGCCAAGGTTGATCGCAGTGGTTGTTTTACCAACACCGCCTTTTTGATTCACGATTGTGTAGATTTTTCCCAAACCCATGCTTTGATCCCTTAATTGGTCAACAATTCTATTTTAGCTTGTTCAATTTCTTTTGGTGTTGGTATGCTGTTCAAATATGCACGTGTGACCGACCACGAGGCAAGTAAAACTGCAAAACGACATGCCTCCCAGGGGTTCTTTGTGAACAGATATCGGTAAAAAAATGCAGTAGCGAAAACGTCGCCAGCACCTGTATCATCCAAGTATTTTACCTCAGGTGCACTAAAGAACCGGACATCATTATGCCAATAGACCCGGGCACCTTTGTTATTTTCAGTCACGACGAAAACAGGTATTAAGCCTGCCATGATTGCAATTTTATCCTCGTCTTTTTGAACATCGTCCAAGCTAATTACAACGATATCAGCTTTCTCAAGATATTGATCGAAATGTTGCCATTCTTGGAAAATGACTTGCTTCTGTTTACCGATCCCGCGGAACCAACCTTGAGCTGTTAGACATTTCAGGCTATTTGGAAAACACGTCATTATCTCTGGGTCAACCTCATTAGCAACAGGACCAAGATGGATTATTTTTGGTGGCTGGATAAGAGTTGGGACATCCTCCTTTATGATTTTTTTGGCAACACTGTAAAGGTATTGTGATCTTTCACTGCCATTTGAAATATTCTTAAATGTGGTCGTCTTTTTACTGATCTTGTTCTTGAACCAAAGCCCCTTGATCGGGGATATGTCCAATTCTTTCCCAAATGAGGTTATGATCCCAGATTTTAGTCCCAGGGCATTGGCTGTCAATCCAGAAAATGCGGCAGTACCTCCCAGGCGTGAACCTGTCTCAGTGAGATCAGATGTTAAGTGGCCAAAAACCAGATAATCAAGAGGTTGTGTGAAACTTGGATGGAGATGGGAGGATTTATTTGGCATTGAATCTAAACCGTCAACTAGAGATATACAAATATTGATTTACATAATGTAACAGGACGCAAACGAGCAACTCTTGGAAATTATAGCATGAATGCTGACTTTTATTTTTCTGGACTTATGCTTATGTCAATGTTTTAAATAAAGGTCTATCGAAATAATAATCTTGTGTTAAAGTATAACTAATGTTCATCTGATAATAATATATTTGATTTCATCGTGTGATGTTTAAATTTCGTGATCTGCTAATTACTGACTGCTTATTTTAATTTTCCGCTCTAAGAAGATGATAGTCATCATTAAATATGATTAAAAAAAGAAGTCCATAGGTTAATGAAAAATTTTGACCGATCATATGGAGTTACTTATGTCTGATCAAATAAACTCAATTGAATATAATAAAGCTCTTGAGGATTTCAAGCATGAACGTTCCAAGGCGAGACTTCAGCATCTTTGGGCTGCTTTAACTGGAAAGAGTGAAGAATTACTGCAATATGATGAAATTACGAAAAATTTACGTTCCTCTGGTTCTTCCTCTAAAGGGATCAAAGCGATTCCAGTAGATGCCATTGTGGGAAGTGTAAATCGGTACCAGGATTTTGATAAGAATTTCCTACCATTACGTGATGACGATATGCAGCGATGGGCTCGTGTCAAATCAGTGATGACTTCTCCTGGAAGCCCTGGCTTGCCACCTATTCAGGCATATAAAATTGGGGAAAGTTACTTTGTGCTTGACGGCAATCATCGGGTTTCAGTTGCCAGGCAAATGGAAATAGAAATAATTGAGGCGTATGTCACAGAAATCCGAGCTCGCGTCCCCCTATCCCCTGAAGATACCCCAGAAGATATTATCTTAAAACAAGAATATGTTGATTTCCTTGAAAATACCCAATTTGACAAGGTGGTTCCAGATGACAACCTACTTCTAACTTATCCAGGACAATACGAGACCCTAAAAGAGCACATTCGTGTGCATCGTCATTACATGGGAAATGAACAGCAAAGAGAAATACCCATACAAGAAGCTACTCGACATTGGTAT
>JAYELT010000117.1:0-2421 GCA_034717715.1 Chloroflexota bacterium
CCAATTCAACATCTTCAATACCAGGGCCGTCATCATAGGCTTCCATGGTGATTTTATGAGGTTCGATCTCGACTCGAAGGGTTCCGCCATTGTTGGTGTGGATGATCAGGTTCATCTCAGCCTCATAAACGGCGATCCCACACCGTCTTGCGATTTGCGGTGAAGCACCCAGCCGTAATAAGGCACGTTTGATATTGCTGGAGGCATCACCACCATGGATAAAGTCACCCTTTTCAATGTTATAGCGCAAAATCAGGCTGGAGCGATCGGAGATAATATCTTCGAAAAGATGACTTGCCCGGTACCGGATGAGTTCTTCAGCTTGATAATCTCGTTGCAGTGCTGAGAGCATTCCATTGGAAATGTCACCTTTGGTGATGATCCCGACTAAAAATCCTTCTTCATTCAGCACTGGTAAGCGGCCAAAATTTGTTCTGGAGAAAGTTTTAAGTGCTTCTACAACAGGATCATGTTCCTGAACAACGGTCAGATTTGTTGTCATATACTCGGTTACATTAGCGTCCATACGCCCTTCCCGTAATGCAAGAATCAGGTCTTCCATGCTCAGGATGCCGATCAATTTATTGTCTTGTGTGACAGGAGCGCCTGAGAAACGCTCCTTTTGAAAAATGTCAAGTGCCTTTTCCATCTTCACATCCGGCGGTAAACAGTAGACGTTTTTTGTCATCACTTCTTGTATGCGAAGTTCATACGCGAGTTCCTCAGTTCGCGTGATGTTTTCTGCATCTTCATCTGATATCAGCGGTTTTTTATTCGTCATTTCTTATCCAATGAGAATTAAGCAAGGCCGTGTATATTACTGGATTCGTATCCTGGTAAGCCGTTTTCGTAAAGGATACCGCAAGCATCATACATGCTAAGATTTGTTTTGATAAGGGGAATATTATCCTCATTCGCGATTTCTATGGTTTCTTTTGCTGGACTCTTCCCTCTTACGAAAACAACCGCATGGATATCAGCGATCGATGCCGTTCTGATAACCTGGGGGTTGCATAACCCCGTCAATAAAACGGATTCGGGACGGATAGAAGCTAATACATCACTCATCAAGTCAGCCCCCATCGCACCAGCGATCTCCACATCCCCTGATATGGGCTCTGTCAGTAGTTTGCCATTCACCAATTGAATTATTTCAGATAATTTCATTTTTTCCTTATTTTATTCGAAAGCAATTAATTGCTTAATTTTAACTTAAAATCAGTCAAACAATAACCGTTAAATAAGGAATCCTTTAAGTGGGGGTAAAATTGTAGAGGTCATTTGTTTATAATATCATGATACTGAGGTTAATATGACAGAGATAATTCGCAGCGTAAAAGGTATGCGAGATTTCTATCCTGAGGGAATGGCAGTCCGCCGCTGGATGTTTAACGCCATCCGAGAAGTCTCCACGCAATTTGGTTATCAAGAGTTTGATGGACCCTGCCTGGAATTCATTGACTTGTATGCTGCTAAATCCGGAGAGGAATTGGTTAAAGAGCAGGCTTTTGTGTTTTCCTCCCCAGGGGACGACTTACTGACTCTTCGCCCAGAATTAACGCCTACCCTGGCTCGTATGGTAGCTCAAAAACAGTATGAAATTCCAATGCCTTTGCGCTGGTGGTCCATTGGGCCATTTTGGCGTTATGAGAAACCTCAACGAGGACGAACTCGCGAGTTCTATCAATGGAATATAGACTTGATTGGCACAGAAGCTGTTGTTGCCGATGCAGAGATCGTAGCTGTTGCTGCATCATTTTTCAAGAAGGTTGGCCTGTCCCCAGACCAGGTTTGTATTTATATCAACAGCCGTAGTTTGATGGATCAGGCGTTTTCTACGCTTAATATTTCAGAATCTTTAAGTGGGAAGGTTTTCAGACTTGTAGATAAATTAGACAAACTTTCAAAAGAAGACTGGTACGCATACGCCCTGGATTCAGGGTTGACAGAAGCGCAGGTGAATGGCTTATTGGACTTGCTCAATAACCAGGATCTTTGGCAGGAATCTCAGGAGCTTGTAGAATTTTTCGAGCTGATCAGGGCTTACCGTGTCGAAGACTATGTGTCTTATAATCCGAAGGTGATCCGGGGGCTGGATTATTACACCGGGATCGTTTTTGAAGCCTATGAACTGGGTGGAAAATCACGGGCGATATTAGGCGGGGGACGGTATGACAATCTGGTCGCAGATGTGGGGGGGAAACCCCTAACCGGTGTGGGTTTTGCGATGGGTGATGTGGTGATAGAGTTAATCCTCCGGGATAGGGGTGTCATTCCAAACGATCTTGGTGAAAATCCGCAGGTGATCGTGACCGTATTTAATGAAGAAACATTGACTGAGTCTCTTAAAATTACTAACAAAATTCGAAAAGATGGATATAGGGTTGTGTTGTATCCTAATGCAGATAAACTCGGAAAACA
>JAYELT010000118.1:0-3948 GCA_034717715.1 Chloroflexota bacterium
CTGAATTAATTAAGAACATGACAAAAGTAGTCCATAAATAAACCGGTATCGGAACACAGTAAGCACCACAAACCATGCTGTAGGCTCTCGTCCCCACTGGAACACTTCTGGCTGTAAGCATAAACAGTGGAGAATGAACAGGTAGTTTATCCAAACCAAATGGTAATTTTGATTTCTTCTCCTCAAAATCAATGACATCGCCCACCGATTTCCCAATCTGGTATTGAATGAAAGCAGCCAAGGTATTTCCTAACGTCGCTACTGCAACAGCTTGGAATGGTCCGACGAGAACAACTATGAATACGGTTAATGGAGCCGATGGAAGGAATGCAATGCCAGCAATCACATAGATAATTAAGCTGATTAAAAGGGTTTGTTCTTGGTTTTGTTGGATGAAGGTTTTTACCTCACTCATTTTAAAGCTGATAGCAAGAACAACAGCCGAAATAACGATGATCATCGACATCAAGAGTTTAATGAATTTTCTCGTATCAATGGTGTTTATGGGCTTTTTAAATATTTCGATCATAATTGACACAATTTTATATATCCCAAGCTACTCGGTTAAGCTTGCATGAAAGATCTCAATTTGTAATGGAAGTTGGTGAGGATTACTAAACTAAGATTAATACCAATATCAGATGTCTTATTAGCGCCTAAGTCTATTATTGAAGATTCTTCTTGTCAAGGAGCAGAAACTTGTCCGTCAAAGCTAAGTTTGAGAGTCGTCTCAAGAGGCAAAGCAGAAATGTTTTATTGACAGGTGTTTTTAAGGCACGATTTTATCTGATCTCTAATTTTTTTACGAGGATTAGATCTGATTCGAGGGGCTTATTTTGATTGTTTTGTGATAAGGTTATCAGGTTTCAATTACGGTGCGTAAAAGCCCTGTCATTGACCCTAATCTTCACTTGTGGCATAATGTATGCGTGTAAAATTATAGCTTTTGTGCGTTGATGGAAACGAGTATACAATCCACTGACTGACAGCGATCCCGAGTTTGGTGCGAGTCGGGAAGCCAAGATTGTAGAAAATCCTTCCGTAGCAGCAACCTGAACTTTACTTATTAACAGTAGGGACGCCAGAGTCATTCTCTGTTATCAAAATGCGGTTATTAATGATATTTTGTAACCGGCTGAGGTGTTCACAAGTTTGTGAAAACCAGGGTGGTACCGCGGGTAGCTAACTCGTCCCTGAAATGGGACGAGTCCTTTTTTATTAATTATTCTTATGGAGGTCCAATGTTCGAACAAGTATCATCACGATTGAACATTACATTAATGGAAAATGAAATCTTAAGATTTTGGAAGAAGAATGATATTTTCCATGAATCGATGCGCAGTCGAGAAAGCGGTCCTGAATATGTTTTTTTTGAGGGTCCACCGACCGCTAATGGCAAACCGGGAGTTCATCATATCTTGGCACGTGTCTTTAAAGATATGTTTCCACGGTATAAGTGTATGAACGGCTATCATGTCTTGCGGCGTGGAGGATGGGATACACATGGTCTTCCCGTTGAGATTGAAGTCGAAAAACGTTTGGGATTTAGCAATAAACAGGATATCGAAAATTTTGGTATTGCAAAATTTAATGAGCTCTGTAGGGATTCGGTTTTTACTTATATCAAAGAATGGGAAAAACTGACCGATCGAATCGGATTTTGGGTTGATCTGGAAAATCCATACATCACCTATAAGAATAGTTATATCGAATCCGTTTGGTGGCTGCTTAAACAAATATGGGACAAAGGGTTGCTATATCAAGGATTTAAAGTTGTCCCATACTGCCCTCGATGTGGTACACCACTTTCCGATCATGAGGTAGCTCAGGGGTATTCACAGGTGAGGGATCCATCGTTGTTCGTAAGGATGCCACTGGTGGATGAAGAAAATACCTCACTGCTGGTCTGGACCACGACACCATGGACGCTTCCAGGGAATGTTGCTGTTGCTGCACACCCGGATATCGACTACGTGAAGATTTCTGTAGGAGCTGGAAACGACCAAGAATTTCTGATTTTAGCACGTCCTCTTCTTGAAAAGGTAATGGCCAACAGGACCTATGAGGTTGTTAAAACTTATAAAGGGAAACAGCTAAAGGGGAAACACTATAATCCTTTATTCACATTCATGCCTGTGGAAAAAGATGCTCATTATGTTGTTCTGGCAGATTTTGTTACCACGGAAGATGGCAGTGGTCTGGTTCATCTTGCACCGGCATTTGGTGCGGATGACATGCAAATGTCTATCGAATATGATCTGCCAATATTAATGACAGTTAATGACAGCGGACGATTTACTAATGATATTCGTCCTTGGGCGGGTATGTGGGTCAAGGATGCAGATCCATTGATTATTGATGATCTTCAGCAGCGAGGATTGTTATTTGAAGTAGGAGAATACGAGCATACCTATCCATTCTGCTGGCGATGTGATACTGCTTTGTTGTATTATGCACGCCCAACATGGTATATCCGAACAAGTGCTCTTAAAGATCGTTTGGTAGCTTTGAACGAGAACATCAACTGGTACCCTTCATACATTAAGAATGGCCGCTTCGGAAATTGGCTGGAGAACAATATTGATTGGGCTTTAGGCCGTGAGCGATATTGGGGAACACCATTGCCAGTATGGGAATGTGAAAGTTGTCATCAACAAGTATGTGTCGGCTCTGTAGAAGAATTGAGTAAATATGCAGGAAGGGATCTCAGCGATTTAGACCTTCATCGTCCATATGTGGACAATGTTCATTTGGTTTGTCCCGAATGTAACGGACGGATGAGCCGTGTGGCCGAATTGATTGATGTATGGTTTGACTCTGGTTCAATGCCTGTGGGACAATGGCACTACCCATTTGAGAACATCCAATCCTTTAAAGATCAATTTCCTGCAGACTTTATTTGCGAAGCTGTGGATCAGACGCGAGGTTGGTTCTATACATTACATGCCATCAGCACCCTGGTATTTGACAGCCATAGCTTTAATAATGTCATTTGTCTTGGTTTGATACTTGATAAAGATGGTTCCAAAATGTCAAAATCAAAAGGCAATGTTGTGGAGCCGTGGGATGTCATTAATAAACATGGCGCTGATGCACTTCGCTGGTATCTCTATACAGCAGGCCCACCCGGACAAGAGCGGCGTTTTTCAGAAGATCTTGTTGGAGATGTTGTTCGCAACTTCACATTGACTCTTTGGAATACCTATTCATTTTTCGTGACATATGCCAACCTTGATGAATGGACGCCAACACATTCAGTGAAACCTGAGCTCAGTGACCTGGATCGCTGGCTGCTTTCCTCATTAAACACCCTAATTCGTGATGTAACGGACGGATATGAAGGATATGATGTATTAAAAGCAACCCGACCAATTGAAAAATTTGTCGACCAACTATCAAATTGGTATCTGAGACGCTCTCGTCGTCGTTATTGGAAAACTGAGTCGGATTCAGATAAAGCTGCAGCATATGCTACCCTATATGAAGCCTTGCGGAAGCTATCCTATCTATTGGCACCGGCTATGCCATTTATCGCTGAAACCCTTTACCAAAATCTCGTCCGTGGGATCGATCCTGATGCCCCAGCCTCTGTTCATCTGGAGGAATGGCCATCATATGATCCTGATCTGATTGATGAAGAATTAAATCGTGACATGAATACGGTAATGAAATTAGCTTCATTGGGACATGCTGCACGTAACTCTGAAAATTTGAAAGTACGTCAGCCCCTGGCTGAAGCAGCCTTTGTCGTTGGTAATATGGATGAACAAAGTGTTGTTGGTGATTATTCAGAGTTGTTAAAAGACGAGTTGAATGTCAAATCGGTGAGTTTATTAGGCAGTGCAAGTGAAGCGGTGCTGTTCAGTCTGAACCCTCTATCCAAACAATTAGGCCAACGCTTCAAAGCTCAGTATCCTGCGGTTCGTGATGCTCTCCTCGCTTTACCAG
>JAYELT010000118.1:4048-11696 GCA_034717715.1 Chloroflexota bacterium
GTCATCGTATCAATTGTGATCTTGATTTATTATCCGCAAATCCCTGAAAATGAGACATTGATGCGTATTGCCATGGCCATGCAAATGGGTGGTGCACTTGGGAACATGACCGACAGAATATTCTTTGGTCCAGTAACTGATTTTATTGCAGTGGGAAGTTTTCCAGTATTCAATATTGCAGACTCAAGTATTACTGTGGGGGTAGCAGTATTGATTTTAGCTTTATGGATCAGTGAACGCCGAGAAAAGCAAAATTCATTGCTTGGCGAGCAGATGCAAGCTAATAATTCCGACACAGTTGAAAATTAAACATGACCCAGAACGAATATCGTTTTGTAGTAAAACAGGAGGAATATTTACGGATCGATATATTCCTGTCAGATCAGCTTCCAAACTACTCCCGCTCAAAGATTAAGAGGTTCATTCAATCGGGTAATGTTACTGTGGATGGTATGGTAGCAAAAAAAGCCGGAACCAAAATAAAGGCTGGAAGTGTGGTCGGTGTGTTGACACAGGATGATGAATCGGAAGGAATAACCCCTGAAAACCTGCCATTAAACATCATATATGAAGATGATCATGTTATTGTATTGAACAAAACCGCTGGTATGGTTGTCCATCCAGGTGCAGGGAATCCTTCAGGCACGTTGGTCAACGCCCTATTAGCATACTATCCGCCAATTCGTAATGTAGGTGAAGCCGACCGTCCAGGAGTGGTGCATCGATTAGATAAGGATACTTCTGGTGTATTGATTTTTGCTAAAACAGATAAAGCTTATCGATGGTTAATAAAACAGTTCAAAACTCGGGAATTACAGAAAATTTATCTCGCACTTGTTGACGGTCATCCACCAACACCAAGCGGAAGGATTGAAGCACCGATTGAGAGGGATATTCACCATCGAACACGTATGGCTGTCGGTATGCGTGGACAGGGCAAACTTGCAATAAGTGAGTATTTCGAATTACAACGTTTTATCAATCATTCACTTTTGGAGATTCACTTAATTACAGGACGAACACATCAGATTCGAGTGCATTTAAAATATATTGGTGTTCCTGTAGTAGGGGATATGCTCTATGGTCATCGTCACCCCAGTATTAAACTGGAAAGGAATTTCTTACACGCCAAATCCCTGTCTGTGAAATTGCCAGATGATCGTGTTCCGAAGACATTTGAAGCACCCCTGCCAGATGAATTAAAATCGATTTTGTTTGAATTGGAAAAAGACGAAAGGAAATAGCGTGAGGTTGATTGATCTCAGGTCAGATACGGTCACATTACCTACGGAAAAAATGCGAAAAGCCATGGCTGTAGCGGAACTTGGCGACGATGTGTACGGCGAGGACCCATCGGTCAATCGTTTGCAATCAATTGCTGCAGAACGATTAGGGAAAGAAGCAGCCTTATTTGTTCCTTCCGGTACTATGGGCAACCTGGCATCTGTACTGGCACATTGTGGACGTGGTGATGAGGTCATCATGGGTGATTGCGCACATACTTTTCTCTATGAAGGTGGCGGTATTTCTGCTTTGGGTGGGGTGCATCCCCATACAATTCCAAATCAGTCAGATGGCACGTTGTTGATCGAGGATATTCAACAAGCAGTGCGTGCGGATAATGTCCATTTTCCACCTACGAGGTTGTTGATCCTGGAAAACACGCAGAATAGATGCGGGGGGGTAACAATTACGCGTGAATACATGATGGCCGCTTCGAAAATAGCTCATGATGCAGGATTAGCGGTGCATCTGGACGGTGCAAGGGTTTTCAACGCGGCTGTGGATCTAAACCTTCCGGTTGATAAGCTTGTGAATATGGTAGATTCAGTGACTATTTGTCTGAGTAAGGGATTGTGTGCACCAGTTGGATCAGTTATTTGTGGAACCAAAGGTTTTATTGAGAAAGTAAATCGAATTCGAAAACAGCTGGGTGGAGGAATGCGTCAAGCAGGTGTTCTTGCAGCAGCGGGTATTGTCGCTCTGGAAGAGATGGTGGACCGCTTAGCGGATGACCATGAACGCGCAAAATCCCTGGCAAATGGTCTGCAATCCATACATGGCATCCAACTTGACAAGGATTCCCCGAACACAAATATGGTTTACATCATGATTGATCAAGCTTTGGGCATCAATGCAAAAAGATGTCAGGAAATCTTGAGGAATCAGGGTGTCCTGGTTGGAATTATTGGTCCGTATCACTTCCGCCTTGTTTGCCATTACTGGATTCGAGATGAGGATATTCCAATTGTTATCAATGCTTTCAAAAATGCCTTGTTAGCATCATAGATAATTTTAAAATTTGCACATGATTAAAGAAATCTTTACAGTCACTTGATACATCATTAACCTGTTTGTTTATCCTGATATGAGATAATTAAGGCAACCAAGATGTTTACAAGTTTTTGGAGCGATTATGTTAGTTGTCATTTCTGATTTACATTTTGCTGAAGCTCAATCCACTCAAATCGGTGATTTACGATTTAACAGAAATCTATCACCAGATACTTATCAATCCTATTTTTCCGAGATTAATCAGATTGCAGTTGCGAATCAGATTGACAAAATTGATCTGGTTTTGGCTGGCGACATTCTGGAACTTTCAAGATCTGGATTGTGGTTGGCAAGCGATGAAAGACCTTATCTGCGGAATGAAGATGTTGAACCTGGCTCAAATTTAGAACTTATCTTACTGGACATAATCGAAGCCATAGCAAACGAAGAACGAGTTCATGACACACTGGATCTTTTTAATCATATTCAAGATCAATTTGAAGTAGCGATTGATGTACATTATCTGTTGGGAAATCATGATCGTCTTGTGAACGCAACACCGGCCTTACGCAAAAACGTGCGTTCTCTTTTTGGCTTACCGGGTGAAGATCAGTCGTTTAATTATCAATTTATTCTTAGGGATATTAATGGACAACCCTTTTGTTTGGTTCGGCATGGGCATGAATATGACCCAGTGAATTTCCGAGTCAATACGCACGAATTGGACACCTTTCCTGGTGAATTTCCCACCGACGCCTATGGCGATACCTGCCTGGGGGATATCATTACTCTCGAGTTTGGTTCAGCATTGGCATATCATTTTGTAAAGCAATATGGCGAAACTACAGTTCTTGGTGATACCACGTTGTTAACCCTTTACCAAAGGTTAATGGCGTTTGATGATGTGCGTCCAACCACAGCACTACTTCCCTTCTTGTTTTCAACACCAAGATTGAAGAAGAAAAAAACATGGGAGTTGATGAAACCCTGTTTTAAAAGAGTTATTGAAAGCCTATCCGATAACTCACTGATCGAGAAATTTATCAGTAACTCTTCAAATTTAAACAAGAGTCAACAATTATTACTCAATGGTTTATTAGATTCCGATCTTCTTATGCAGGATATCCCTTATTGGATGATTAAACAAACCATGAAACAGGTATCGAAGTCAATCAAACTTAAGTCACCCGTTAAATGGGTAAAACATGAAAAGTTGATCCGAGATACACATTCAGGATGTAAATGTGTGATAAGTGGTCATACGCATTTTCCAGAAGTTTCACTGATTTCGGCTTTGGAAGGGGATCAAAGATATTATCTCAATACGGGGACATGGCGGAATATGATTCCTGCAACGAAAAATTATCAAGACTTTGGTCGACTGGAAGCTATGGCTAAGGTGATTGTTTTCCCACCGGTGAAAAATCAAAATAATAAAGCAGAGGTTCCCTGGTCGTTTCACTTCCTTAGTGGCGTTAGCTTTGGGAATTCTCGGAACTTTTAGAAACCATCAATAATGACCTCTATTCGTTCATTTATCAAGCGTAAAATTAGGGAACAATCCTATATCACTGTTGTTTCAGGATTGCCTCGATCGGGGACATCCATGATGATGTCGGCATTGAAGAAAGGTGGAATGCCGGTTCTGGTTGATAACATACGAAAGGCAGATCAAAATAATCCTAAAGGATATTTTGAATTCGAGCGGGTTAAAAAGCTCCCCAAAGGGGAGTATGATTGGTTGTCCATTGCTCAAGGTAAAGCTGTAAAGATTATTTCTGCGTTATTAACTTATCTTCCGGAGTGTTATCAATACAAAGTGATTTTCTTGGAAAGAGACATGGATGAAATCCTGTCTTCTCAACAACGAATGCTGGAAAGGACGAATAAGATTGGCGAGGATAATCAATCTGATGAAATGCTTCGTCAATCCTACCAGGAGCACATCAAAGAAATCTCAACCTGGCTGGAAGATCAGGACTGGCTTCAAACATTGTATGTGAGTTATAATGAGATCTTACGGCAACCGGATATCGAGTTTCAAAAGATAGCCGTTTTTCTAGATCAACTTGTGGACCCACAGTTGATGACGCAAGTCGTGGATCCAGAACTTTATCGAGAAAAACATAAATAAAATTGATTTATAGGACTTTATGAGCAGAAAATACAAGAAAAATGTCATCATGGTTGTTTTGGATACCCACCGATTTGACAGGATCGGCGCATATGGTTATCAACGACCCACAACACCAAACCTTGACAGCATTGCGTCTGAAAGCCTGTTCTTCGAACGGGCAGTTGCTCCCGGACAGTGGACTATTCCCTCTCATGCCTCAATATTTAGTGGGGAGGGGCCGGCGGTTCATATGACAGTTCAAGCGGATGATGTGCTTCCAATAGAATTTCAAACCCTGGCTAGCCGGCTATCTTCTACAGGAATTCACACCACTGGTTTTTGCAACAATCCCCTTGTTGGTATCCTGCAAAATGGCTTCAAACGGGGATTTAAACAATTTTATAATTATTCTGGTGTAGTTCCATCAACACCACAACGGGAAATCGATGACATTTGGAACCCATTACGAAAATTATGGACCAGATATACACAGCTGTTAAGACGTTTGTCTTATCCAATCCAAAACGCGTTTGCCTCTCCTAATGAATTCTTCTTGGCAGCATTACGCCCTTTGTTTGTACCCCTTTGGACACGAGCAGCTAATTTTAAGGGGATGACTGAGAGATCCATCAAAGATACAACAAATTTATTAATTGATGTTGAAGAAAAGCGAACTGAAGACAACTTTGTTTTTCTTAATATGATGGAAACTCATTTGCCATATGCACCACCTGATCGCTTTGTAAAACAATTTGTACCATATTTCAATGAAACACCAGAAGCACAACAATTCATGCGAGAATTCAATCGCAATGCGTTGCAATGGTTAATTCCTTTGGTAGAACCTTTTAGCGATGTCGAATCAACCACTCTTTCAGACATGTATGACGCTGAAGTTGCTTATCAAGATCATTTACTGGCTGAACTTATCTCCGTTTTAAATTCGGATTATCACCGAGAACACTCAATGGTGATTTTTCTGGCAGACCATGGGGAAATGTTGGGTGAGCATGGGTATATGGGACATGGTTTTGGTGTACATGAAGCGTTAATTCGCGTTCCGCTTTTTATTCGATTTCCTGAACTATCAAAAGCTAAGAGAGTGGAAGATTGGGTTTCAACCACACAACTGTTTTATACGGTTCTTGATTATTTCGGTTTTGATACACTGGATATGCCTTATGCAGAGGAGATCGACATTAGTTGTCAGAGTCTCTTAAGATTGGCATCTCAAGATGAATGCACAGCAAGACATGTTATCTCAGAGGCATATAGCCCTGAGAACTCACTCAGGATCATGCGTAATCACTCCCCAGCATTGATCGATCAATACAAGGCTGATCAAACTCACAGAGCAGTTTATCAAGGTAATGGAAAAATGATCACAGTCGAAGGGCTGTCGAAAGTTTTATATGATCTGGCTTTGGATCCAGCTGAAAAAAGACCTTACCACGATGAGGAACACATTGCTGAACTGGATAAGATCCTGGATGCATATCTGGATTTGTCAACAAACCATCGAGGAGGTTCATCCAAACAAAAAATTACCTTGATGGACGATCTAATGCAACAAAGATTGCGCGACTTAGGATATTTAGAATAGGTTTCATAAAGGAGTAGTTCAATGATTGATCCTGTCATTTTTACGATTGAGATTGGCAACCTGACATTTTCCTTATATTGGTATGGTGTTCTAGTGATGCTCGGGGTTGCCATTGCTACATGGTTGGCTTCTGTAGAATTTAAGCGACGAGGACAAGATTCCGACTATATTTGGGACAGTTTGTTATGGATATTACCCGCAGGAATTATTGGCGCTCGTCTTTGGTATGTTTTAAACACGACTCTGGGAGGTAATCTCCGATATATCAATGATCCTATTTCCATTATCAATATCAGGGAAGGTGGGCTGCATTATTTCGGTGCAATCGTATTTGGTGCTATTGCTTTCTATTTTTACGCCAAGAGAATGGGTCTAGATATCTGGTTAGCCCTTGATGCAGTCGCTCCTGGGTTATTAATTGGACAGGCAGTTGCCAGACCTGCAAACTTTATCAATCAAGAGCTATATGGCCCACCGACAAAGTTGCCGTGGGGAATTAAGATTAGCGCGCAGCACAGGATGGCCCCCTGGACGAATTTGCTTGAATATCCTGAAGAAACCACGCTCTTTCATCCTGCTTTTGCGTACGAAATGCTTTGGAACTTTTTTGCAGCAGGTGTGTTGTTAATCCTTGCACGAAAATATAAGGATAAAATTAAACCAGGGGTCATATTTGGTGCATGGTTGATCCTGGCAGGTTTGGGTAGAAATTTAATCGAATTCTTCCGTCCCGATCAACCAACCTTCCCCGGGACAGGCTTTAGTTATTCTCGTTTTGTGGCGATTTTAATGATCCTGGCAGGAGTTTTGTTGATCCTGATCATGTATGAAGTCATCACTTTCCGGTTCATTCCAGCTGGTAAGGATGCATATCGCATAGCCCCACCCCTGGAAGAAAGGATTGAAGCGAAAAAAGCTGAGAAGAACATTGAAGAAAATCATCAAGCGGGTGCTGATGATAAGGATTCTGAACAGAAGGATTTACAAATAGAAGGGGATGAATCATCCGAAGCATGATTCTGTTAATCAAAATACTGCTAAAAGAGCTGATTGGAAAAGATCAGCTCTCTTATTTTAACGGATTGTTTTAGAGGGGTACAAAAATTATTTTGCCTCTTTCTCACTCAACCTGAACGCTTTGGGAAAGTATTTGTAGGATATGGGGTATCTGGAATATCCGCGAAGCATACGTTTAAACAGAGGACATCAGCAAATGTACATTGTGAAAGGATATAAAATTAGCTGCAGTATTATCCAGATTCCCTTCTAAAGCGGTTGAGACTACCTCTAACATCGTTTGCGATCAATTAGATAACTTAGGGTCATAAAATACCCAGTATTCATCCGTGGAGTGGATACAAGGAGTGTCGATTACAAGGAGCAGGTTACACCAAATTAATCTGATTGAAACTAAGGATATTCAGGCATGATATGGATATCATAGGCAGTGATGAATTCCAGTTCACCATGTTGGGCATCAAGAAAAGGAGAGCGGCTCTTGCCAAGTGGTCTTTGCGCCCTCCATTATTTAAATTAATTCCAGTATCAGAAAGAGGGATGGTGTCAACATCCCAAATTTACATCCATACCCATTTTAGTGTTAAATAAAAGAAGCCGGCTGCTTATATTACTAAGAAAGCCGGCTTATCAATTAT
>JAYELT010000118.1:11796-30268 GCA_034717715.1 Chloroflexota bacterium
TTAAATTAATTCCAGTATCAGAAAGAGGGATGGTGTCAACATCCCAAATTTACATCCATACCCATTTTAGTGTTAAATAAAAGAAGCCGGCTGCTTATATTACTAAGAAAGCCGGCTTATCAATTATTAAGAAATTTATTCTTTATCTCTGGTAAAGTCAGGCAGGACATGACCGCGCAAGGCAACGATCAGGTCTCTTCGCTTTAGAGCGCGCTTGCGGTCGATCTCAACAGCGCTGGCTTTATCGTTGGCAAGTTTACGCAGTGCTTCAATCCATGCTGCGCTTTTGACAGGTTTATGATTTACCCGCCAACGCTCCACTTTGATAGCTAATTCATCTTCATTGACCAATTTTTTCTTAGTCCGTGTTAAGGTTAACCCCTGGGATTCGAAAGTGAATTCTTCCTCCTCAAATTTAGGCTGAATGGGGCAAGCGTGCATACACGCCCCACATTTGATGCAGTAATAATCTGCCAGCACCAACTCACCATCTTCGTTTACATGTAAGGCTCGAGTAGGACATACATCGGCGCAGGCGAAACAACCTTCAACACATTTTTCTCGATGGAGTTCCACACTCCCTTCCCAGCGTTGTGTGACCTTAAACGCGCCATCACTGGCAACCTCGCATTGCCGGCAACGGATGCAATCCTCATATCGGATGGCCATGGTATCGTTCTCTTCATCATAACTAATGATATTGGTAGGGCAGTTGTTAATCACAAAATCTTTTTTTGAAAAGTCAAATTCAGCTTTGGTGAATGTGAGATGGCCGCGTATTTCAGGATAAGCGTCATACTCCAAAACTGGGATTTCATGCTGTCCATTGACTTTCATATCAATAGCGTGTACAGGACAGGTTTCAACGCAGATACCACAAAATACACATTTCTCAGGATCAACATCTACTGAAGGCGGGGTTTCCATATGACCATTGATAATTTCCCCATCGATATGTGTCAGAGCTTCTTTTGGGCAAACCGTGGGGCCCATCTGGCAGCCGACACATCGGTCAAGGTCCCAACGCATTTCATAGTGTCGGGTGACCATTGGCCGTTCAAGAGTCATTTCATGTTTGTTTCGGGTTTTGATCGTCTTTCCACGATGGCTCATGATTTTCTCCAGTTAAATATCGGCAGGAAGCGCCTGTAATTCAGCAAGACTGAATACAGGCCCATCTTTACAGATATATTTTGATCCGATGTTACAACGTCCACATATACCGATTCCACATTTCATACGTTTTTCAAGCGATGTGAAAATGGATTCAGGGGTGAATCCCAACTCAACCAGGATAGGCAGAGTGAACTTGGTCATTATCGGTGGACCGCAAACAATGGCAACAGCATTTTTGGGGGATGGTGCCACTTCTTTGACAACATCCGGCACATAACCAACATGATCTGACCAATCTTCCTCGGGTATATCTATTGCCTGGTGAATTTCCATATCCTCTCTTTGATACCAGCCCTTAATATCATCCTTATACATGCACAAGCCAGAAGTGCGAGCGCCATAAACCACGATTAAATGATCAAAATTGGTGCGATTTTCAGGGTAGTGGACATGTTTTGTGAGTGCGTAAAGCGTAGAGAAAGCGCATCCCCCACCAATGATTACCAGATTCTTGCCATTCCAGTCTTTTAGCGGGAAACCATTTCCCAAAGGACCTCGCATCCCTATGGGGTCACCAGCGTTGAGTTTATGAATGTATTGGGTAAAAGACCCTACTTTTTGCACGGTGAAACGCACGAATTCGCCTTCCCAGGCGGCGGAAGCGACACCAAAAGGTGCTTCACCTTTGCCAAATATTGATAGCTGGCAGAACTGACCAGGGTTGTATTGGCTAAAGAATTCCTTACAATCCTCATTGTGATCAAAAACCAATTCAAATGTTTTTAATGAGTGGTCATTGGATTCATAATAAGCTCGTGCAATGTGCATCGGAATAGGTTTGTAAGGATTATGTCCGTTATCTGGCATTGATGCCCTCACTTTCCAAAGTACTGGCGGTTTTCAGCATTGCGCGGATATCCAAGCCTACCGGGCAATATCGAATACAGCGCCCGCATCCGGTACAGCCAATTTTCCCAATCTGATCAATCCAGTAACTGAATTTATGCATTATGCGCTGGCGAGTCCTTTCTACCCGTGTCGGACGAGGATTATGACCAGAAGCTTCCTGTGAGTATATTTTAAACATACAAGTGTCCCAGTTGCGAACTCTCTCATTTCTTTGGACTTCATCAACGATATCGAAGCAAAAACAAGTTGGGCAAAGGAAGGTACATACACCGCAACCCAGGCAGGATTCAGAGATTTTTGACCAATAGTCGCTCTCAAAATTCTGGTCCAATTTCTGCTTGAGATTTGTTGTATCAAAGGCTGGCTGCATTTTCTCTTCAGCATTTGTTTGGATGGACTTCACAATGCGTTGTTGATCTTCCGATGCGACAGGCAGGTCTAAAAATAATTGCTTACCTTTCTCTGTAAAGACTTCAATGAAATAGGTTTCATCAACTTCTGTTATGAGGCCGTCCAGCCCATCATGGTTAAAGGGTCCATACCCTACTGTTGTGCAAAAACAGGTTTGACAAGGCTCCTTGCAACCCATTCCAATTAATATGGTGGCATCGCGTCTGGCTATCCAATAAGGGTCATCATATTCACCTGTATGAAAAACAGTATCCAACAAACTAACTGCACTGGCATCACAAGGGCGAATGCCAAATATGATGCGTGGTTTTGGCGCAATTATTAATTCTTCCAATTTATTGAGTTGACGGTTATATTTCAGCAATGCTTCCGACTGCGGCAAAAAGAGAGCTTTAGGCGGATAGCGTGTATTATGGGGATTGTCTAATGCCAACTCACTGGAAGGCTCTACGGGTAGGAATTGTGAGAAATTTTCGACCTTTTGTGGCGCAAAAACCTTATATTTTGCAGACCAATCTGTTAAGGTTTGATCAATATTTTTCTTTTCAAGAATATACATCATAAGATCATCCCTCAAAGTACAAAGCGTTTTTTGTCGTCCAGGTTGAACGAAGCAAATGGTGGTTGTGTTTCATCATCCATACCAGCTTCAAACTGATATTCTTCGAGCATATTCTCATTCAGCTTATCTGTGAGGTATGTCATCTTGATATCCATCGGGCATGCTCGTTCGCAAGCCCCGCAGCTGGTACAGCGACCAGCAAGGTGAAAGGCACGAATAATATGCCATGCGTGTGTCCCTGCTGGGGAAATCTCACTTTCAGACCATCGCGGTGTAGCATGGTCGACAAAGCATTCAGTACAGTAACACATCGGGCAGGCTTCTCTACAGGCATAACATCTAATACAGCGTTCGGCTTCATGACGGAATAAAGCATAACGTTCGTCTTTGTCCATTGTCTCGAATGATTCCACAGCCTGACGAACAACAGCGGGGTCACCCTCGGGCAATGGGTCATCTAAAAGGATGTCGGCGTTGACCGGGTTGGGATGGACACAGCGTAAACATGAGTCATGAAGAACTTCCTTGCGGGGGAACTTGACTTCCTGTCCTTCGAACAAGACTGATACTTCATCTTGATCTTCTGAATAATCAGAAATTTCTTCTCCTGTTCTATTAATTATTTTCCTTACATCGATAATTCCATGACATGGAATTCCAATCATATACAGGTTTTCACGCTTATGTTGTTTTTCAACAATCAACGCATTAACTGAGCGGCTTTCACAGCCTCGAACGATGATACCGATTCTGGTATCTTGTGGATATCTTGTTAAATAAGTTGCCAGGTTGTTCTGGCATAAACTGTTATATTCCAGGTCTTCTAACTCATCTGGGTTTTTGAAGAATGCTGGTTGTGGACGAAGCGGGGAATCTTCTTTTTTGAAAGCGATGACCATATCCATGATATCTTCATTCAAGAGGCGTTGAATTTCAGCTTTTAATTTAACCTTGATCTCAGACATATTGATCTCCAACAGGAGTGCCTATCCTTGTCGCCAAATTCTTTACTTTTCCGAGTTTGGAAATTTCTGCTTCGAAGTCAGCTAATTCCCGTTGAATACGACCACGATCCTGTAAATCTAACCAGACAAAACGTATTCGGGATCTTTCATAACCAATATAATCAAGGAAGTTTAAGAATTCATCATGTTGACGTAAAGCGCTCAAATTTCCTTCCTTGAAGTGACATTTTTCAGGATGACAACCGCTAATAACGATTCCATCAGCACCACCCTGAATAGCGTTCAATATATACAAAGGATTAATACGACCTGTACATGGAAGTTTGATCAAATGGATCGAAGGGGGAAGTTCATTATCCACCCAACACTGGTCGGGCTCTGAGTATAAACACCATTGACATTGGAACAATGCAATTTTGGGCCTGGTTTTCATTAGTTCTCCACTCCCTGTGGCAGCAGCCAGTCCCATATATTTACCATAACTGACTCATCTGAATATTCCTCTGGTATGCCAATTGATGTCGAACGGCAAACTGCAGCGCACACACCACAAGCCATGCAAAGCCCTGGGTCAACCTTGGCGACCCGGATTGGTCCTCTATAAGGGACCTTAGCTTGAACGATTGTGATGGCTTCATACGGGCATGCTTCTGCGCAAAGTCCGCAAGCAACACATGTTTGCTGGTTGACCATGGCTGTTTTAAGAAAAGTGCTTTTTTCATCATTAACAGCAATTGCCTTTACGGCATTGATAACACTGGAAATATGAATTTCCTGCGGGCATGCCTCATAACAAAGATCGCACGCAGAGCATAACCATGTCGTCCGGTTTTCGAAAGCCTCATCTTTCATTTCCATCATAACCATTCGGAGTAATCGACGAGGATTAAAATCCGGTTCACCTTTTTGCTGGATCATGCATTTGCTGACGCAAGTTCCGCATGAATAGCACATTTCCAGATGCTCGCCACCGGGAAAAGCTTTCACCTCATCTGCAAATGTTTGACCATTCGTCAAGTGGCTCATGAAGCCTCCTTTAGTTCATTGATCACTTTGGCTAGAGCATCTGAATAGGTCATAGCTTCTGCCACATCTGGCACGCCCGGGAATTTCTTCAACCGTTTTGACATCTGAGGTTTTAAACTTTCGATTTCAGCCTTAAGTTCTTCGGGAGGAATGTTATCTAACACAGTTTGCATTTCATTCAGCACCCGTGCATATTTATCACCCTCAGCAGCGCTGATCCAAGCAATCCGGAAGCGACCTTCGGTCATATCCATGCGGCTAAAAATCTTTTCCAGTCGTTTAGCGCGTTTAGCACCGAGTAATTGACCTGTAATATAGTGGCAATCTTGTGGGTGACAACCAGAATAAAGCACTCCACCGGCACCTAATCGGAAAGCCTCATAAATGAAATCTGTATCCAGACGGGCAGAGCACATTACACGCAGTCCACGTTCATTGGCTGTATATTCAAAATGACTCGTACCAGCCAGGTCGGCTCCACCATATGAGCACCAATGACAGCGAAAAGCGATAATTTTCTCTTCAGGTTTGTTTGCCAGAACAGCACGCATTTGAGCTAATATCTGTGCATCTGTGAAATGGAGTTGTGTAATTGCATTATCAGGACACTCTGCTACACAACCACCACAACCGTGACATTTAGCCGTGATAATCTCGGCCGCTTTATCAGTACTGACGATTTTGACTGCACCATATGGGCAGGCTTTTTCGCATAATCCACATGCTTTGCCTCTTGTTGTTGCTGAACAGCGATCAGGCCAGACGACAGCCACAGTAGGCTCGATTTCCCATTCTTCCGAATGGAGAATCCGACCGGCTCGTGAGGAAGCTGCAGAGCCCTGGGCGACGCTGGCGGGGATGTCTTTCGGACCCTGGCAGGCACCAGCAAAGAAAACACCATCGGTGGGGCTGTCCATTGGGCGCAGTTTGGGATGATATTCCATGAACCATCCACCCGGACTTTGAGCAACATTGAGAACTGAGCTCATATGGTCCTGGTCTGGTTGGGGAATGGCTGCCTGATTTAACATGACCATGTCATATTCTTTCTCGATTACATGGCCCAATGCAATGTCTTCAGAATGAACAAAAAGGTTGTGTGTTTCCGGATCTTCTGTGATCAGACTTGGGCGTCCTTGAATAAATTTGATGCCCATTTTTCGTGCTCGATCATAGAATTCTTCATAACCTTTGGATGGGGTGCGGATATCTATGTAATAGATCGTGATGTCCGCATCCGGGTTCATTTGCTTCAACAAAACCGCATTCTTGATTGAATACATGCAGCAGAAATTCGAACAGGAGGGATTATAACGTTTATCACGGGATCCGACGCAGTTGATGAAAGCTAATGTTTGTGGATTTTTAAGGTCGCTTGGACGGATCAGGTCGCCAGCGGTTGGTCCAGCAGAGTTGCTCAATCTTTCCATTTCCATGGAGGTGATTACATTGGGGAAGCGACCATAGCCGTATTCTTTCATGACACTTGGATCAAAATGACTGAAGCCGGTTGCAACAATGATAGCTCCAATATCTTCTTCAACAAATTTGTCTTCCTGGCTGAAGTCGATCGCTTCCAAGGCACCGCATGCTTCAACGCATTTATAACAATGAATACAGGCGTCGAGATCAATGTTGTAGATCAGCGGCACTGATTGGCTCATTGGAACATAAGCTGCTTTTCGGGGAGCAAGATCCATATCAAAATAATTTGGCACTTCGATAGGGCATGCCTGTGCACAATCACCACAGCCATTGCATCGATCTGCGATAACATATTTTGCTTTTTCTCGTAAAGTAACCTTGAAATTGCCGACGAAACCGTCTACTTTCTCGACTTCTGTATAAGCTCGAACATCAATCCGGGGTTGACGCGCCGCGTCAACCATTTTAGGTGCGAGTATTCATATACTACAGTCCATGGTGGGGAAGGTTTTGTTGAGCTGTGCCATTACCCCCCCGATCGTCGGTTCCTTTTCAACCAGGATAGTTTCTATCCCCTGTTCCGCAAGGTCTAGTGATGCACTGATACCTGCTACACCGCCACCAATCACCATTGCTTTTTGAGTCACGGGCACTTTGATCATGTCTAGAGATGTCAAAAACCGTGCCTTGGCAATGGCTGCTGCAGTCAGGTCTTTCGCTTTCTCGAGCGCACCTTCAGGGTCATGCCCATGCGCCCAGGTGCATTGTTCACGAATATTAGCCATCTCCATCAGGAAAGGATTTAACCCTGCTTCAGACACGGCAGCTCTAAATGTGGGCTCGTGCATACGGACGGAGCATGCTGAGACAACAACTCGATTTAGATTATATTCTTTGATATCTTCTTTAATGAGTCGCTGACCAGTGTCTGCACAGGCATACAAAGTATCTGTCGCCCGGACAACGTCCGGTAATCCTTCTGCAAATTTTACGACTTCTTTCGGGTCAATGACGCCAGCAATATTGGTACCGCAGTGGCAAATATAAACGCCAATGCGGAGTTCTTCATCCTTGGTTTCGTTGAAAGTTTCACTCATCGAGGATCCTTCGCTTTTTGTGGAAATTTCAGGCTGTTTGCAATCAGTTTGTGTCTCGTTCGTTGTGAACGCTGGTCAGGTGTTGTGTATTCCAGAGCGTCCTTGGGGCAAATCTTCACACACTGTGGGCCGTCTTCAATATCCTCACATTGATTACAGATTTCTGCTAATTTCGTTTCATGATTGATCGAAATAGCACCGAAATCACAGGCTTCAATACACCAGGCGCATCCATCGCATTTTTGAGGGTCAATATGGATGATGCCAGTTTCAGAATCTTGAGTTAGCGCATCCCGGGTGCATGCAATCACACATGGGGCGTTTTCACAGGTTCTGCAGGAGACGGCTGTGATGAGAACCTCATCCACACGAACCGTCCGAATTCGACTTCGGTAGGAGTTGAATTCACCCGTTTTGGTGTAGGAGCAGATGTACTCACATAACTGGCATCCAATGCATAGTTCGGGGTCACATACGATATATTTAAATTTTGATGTGGAAGCAACCATTATTTGTCTCCTTATACGCCGATTTCTTCAGCGACGTCATCCATGCCAAGGTCAACGAGGACTTTCTTGGGGATCATACCATCTTCAGTCCAGCCTTTGGCTTCGTAATAAATCTTCTTTAGGAACTGCAATTCTTCTTCCGTGACCACATGACCTGCTGAGGGTCCTTTTGTCATTGGGTCATGTTTCCAACGATATGGCAAGTCATCATCTTTTTCAGTCCATCCCTCACGAATATTAAAGGCTTTTTTCATCGTATGAGCACGAACGCCGATCATATCCACATCATCATAATCAAAATTCCAACCTGTTGTGGCATTGATCAGTTTAGCAATTGCCGGCCAGGCACCTGCCCGATCTGCTTTGCCCGTGAAGCAGCGGCGGATGAATTTACACAGGGGGAGTGTGTCATAGACTGCAGCATATTCTTCTGAACGGGAGGCAACTTTTCCACGTGTTTTATCCACTGTAAAGCGATTTGTCTGACCTTTAATGTCTGGATCATAAGCAGCAGTGCGGTTGTGGCAAGCGCCGCGGGTACCAACTGCTAAACCAACAGCAAATGTTTTCAGTGCTCTTGCATCATAACCAGGTGTCTCAAGACCTTTGATGTTCATAGCCCATTTATAGGAATCCGTGCCGCGTTCATTATCAATGGTTTGTGAAGCTCGTTTTGTTCCTTCTGCAAGGATATTCCCAATGCCTTCACGATCGCGGATCATTCCTGCTAAAATTACAGCGCCCTTACCGTTGCCGAAGTTGAGTTCAATTCCATCCGGTGCTTCTTTGCACTTAAAATCCTCTTTCTTCAGAACGCCACGTTCATAACATTCCATTGCAAAAGAAATTGTCACCCCCATCGACATGGCGTCCATGCCGCTACTGTCAGCAAGGTCTACCAGGCGGATCGCTGCGGTCATGTCTCCAATACCACAGTTTGAACTGACAGCTTGCAGGCATTCATATTCTATACCTGTCATGGCTCCCGCAAAAGGACCTTTCTTTACCAAAGACATTTGTTCACAGGCAATGGGACACTGTGCGCAGGCGATAACTTTGACTTTGTGGTGTTCATCAAGATATTCCCCACTAACAAGTTCTGCATCTTCAAAAACACCTTCCTGATAATTTCGAGTCGGCAAGAGCCCCAACCTGTTCATGTTGAGCATATTTGTTGAAGTGCCATATATCCGATATTTTTCAGTGTTTGGGCCTTGAGCTGTCTCTGTAATATCAAATGACATTTGAAGAAGTGTGTCAGGATCTGCGACTGTTACGCCATTTGTTCCTCGAACAGATACGGCTTTGAGTTTTTTACTGCCCCAAACAGCCCCATGCCCTGTTCTACCAGCTTGCCGCCCATCATTGGTGACATTTCCAAATCTGACCATATTCTCACCTGAGGGACCAATGGTTGCTGATCGGATTTGATCATCCCCAAACTTTTCCCGGATTGCCTCTTCGGTCTCGAAAGTTCCCAGGCCAAGAAGTTTTTCTGCAGGGAGAAATTCAACTCGCTCATCATTGATGAAGAGATGTACCCAATCCTCACTGGCATTGTGAATGACGATACCGTCCCATTTAGATCGTTTCATCGCGATACAAAACCAACTGCCGGAAAGGCTATCACCAATAAAGCCGGTCATTGGCGATTTGGATGCTAAACCATATTTTCCACCCACCGGAACCGGTGTACCTGCGAAAATACCATTTGCGAAGCATACTGGGTTTCCAGGTTCATAGGGATCGCATCCAACCTCGATATTTTCCCAACAGAGGCGGGTAGCCATAGCAACACCGCCAATGTACAGTTTATACCATTCTTCCGGTTTTTCTTCGACCCAATGAGTCTTTTCACTCAGGTCAATATGTAGTATTTTTCCGCTGTATCCGTACATTAAAAATCTCTCCTTGATTGGACTCATAATACGAACAGGAAGGTGAATAACATAATATTTATCTTGAAATATTCAAACCTGTCAAAACTGGTTTTTGTCCAGTTTAAACACTTATACCATTATTTCATCTTATTTATACTTGTGATTTGCAAAACGCAATAGTGAGGGATGTAATAAACCAAAGTGAAGAATTACAACTTTCTGTTTTTCGAAGAGTGTTTACCCTTCAAAACGGAGATATTTCACTACAGCAACGCAATTTCCAATTGTTAATCATTTAACAAAGTGAGATCATCAGGGATGATCCAGTTGGTGCCTGGAAAAAGCCTCGCAGTTTGGGTTTGATACGCAGGAAATTGTGTGAATGCCTTCGTTGGTGAACCTGAGAAGACGATCTCTCCCTTTTCGAGGATTGTCACTCGGTCAGCGAGTTGTGCAGCGAACTCAATGTCATGTGTCACTACGAGGATAGCTTTACCAGTTTTACGCCAGGATATTAAGCGTTCAGCTAGAGTCTTTTTATTCGCATAGTCCAACCCACGTGTAGGTTCATCAAGGATGATAATAGGTGGATCATGAACGGTGATTGCAGCCAGGGCGGTACGCTGCCTTTCGCCAACGGAAAGGTCCCGCGGGTAATGATCCTGTTTATCCTCAAGATTGAAAAACTTGAGGAATTGAGTTATTTCATCATCATTTATCTCTTTGTTGTGATTCTTCAAAGTGATATGGAGTTCGTCCAAAATGGTTTCTGCAAAAAGCAGGTCGTTCGGATTTTGGGGGAGGTAAGCTATATTGCTGATGATTGGATTTAGATTTTCATCATTGATTAATTCAGTGAAGAGGTGTTTTTCACCCTTAGAGGCAGTTAATCCCAAGATTGTTCGCAATAGCGTCGTCTTACCTGCACCATTCGGACCCATTAACGTTAAAATCTCACCTTGATATAGTGCAAGGTTTATGTTTTTCAAGATTGGCTGGGGACCAAACCTAACGGATAAATCATTAATTTTCAGAAGTGGAGATTTGGGGATCTTCTCCGAGTTTGGATATACATTCTTACTTGGGGTGTCAGCATTAATTGTCACATTGGGGAAATCATTGATACGGATAGGTAGGGGGTTGATCTTGAGTTTCCTGGCTATCTCGACAATGGGCGGAACAAGGGGCATTTCTTGCAGGATCGCTTGGGGTGATCCAACTCGTAATGGACCCTCCTTAGGGATGTGGATCAACTGTTCGGTATAAGGAAGCAGCCGCTCCAGACGGTGCTCAGCGATCAGAACAGTCAGACCGAATTCCTGTTTAAGTTTGACAACGGCTCTTAATACATCGTCCGCTGTTTGCGCATCAAGCTGTGAAGTAGGTTCGTCTAATAGGATCACTTGTGGTAACCCTACCAGCACACTCGCAATAGCGACGAGTTGTTTTTCTCCCCCGGAAAGGTTTTGGATCTTTCTCATTCGGATAGGTCCCAGCCCCAATTTTTGGCAGACATCATCTAATCGATTCTGCATGGTAGATCGGGGAGTTCCAGCATTTTCCATCATGAATGCAATTTCATCTTCAACTACATCGTAAACGAATTGGGCTTCGGGGTCCTGGAAAACAAATCCGACGATATTTGCCATGTCTGCTGGGCCAGTGGTGATTGGATTGCGACCGAAAACATCGATCTTTCCACTGATCTGCCCCCCTGAAAAATGGGGGATCAGGCCGTTGATGCAACGGAGGAGTGTTGATTTTCCGCTCCCTGATTCACCGGTGACCAAGTTCAATGTCGCCGGTTGAATCTCGAGATTGACCTTATCCAGCACTGGATAAGCGTCTTCCGGATATTGGATGGAGACATCTGTTAGGTTAATCAAATTTCATAAATACCAAAGGTAAACCCGGCATTGCGCTAAGAATGATGCCTAAGACGCTAATTTCTGGGAATGAGAGGATGGGATATGGAGAATAAAGAAAGCTTGGCAAGCATTCCACAGGTTGCAATCCGATCATGGCGACTGCAATAAAAAAACTCATCACTACAAAAATGATGTCTCGGGGATGCCAAATTTCTTGATGGAAGTGGGACACGTTTACGTGCTTGCCTGCAATTAAAAGGATGAGTGTGATGCTGCTAATACCTAAGACATATAAAATGGCACTTATAACGATTGGATAATCATAAAGTCGCAAAATCCAACCAGCAAAAACAGCGAATACCGCGAAAATCATGGTCACCAAATTGAGATTGGAGAACTTCATCGATGATTTTGAATTAAACCCTCGAGCAGTCATGGACTCAGAAAGTAAAATCGCATTCTCCAAACTGGTCACAAGTAAAGGGATAATGATAGGGACCCAATCAGATACCTTTTTCATCCTGTTTCCCCTGATGATTTGGGCTTCACGAATTTCACGTGTTCTTCGCTGGATGGAAGGGAAGAATGTCAGGGAGATGGTGATCATTATCGAGATTGGCCGAAATGCATTAGGGATCAGCCGTGTGATTTGTTTGATGGACAAGACCAGGTTAAGGATATTAAACAAAAGGTAAAGGGATCCGATCACGAGACCGTTAACTGCACCATAAACCAGGCTTTCCAGCGTCATGTTGCCACCAATTACTGGCCAATTTTTAGGGAGCGCAAACAGGATTGTTCGACCTGTGTGCGCAAAAATTACATTGATCAGTGTAGAAATGGTGATCATTATTATCAAGAAGCGGAGGTTTTGACCGATCCAATTAGGTTGTTCCTTTCTATGTGAGATATGAGCACCGAGGAAAAGTAAAGTTGTCAATGCGATCAAAATGTAGATCGGATTTCGAGTAGATAGGAGTAAGATCAAGCTGGTACTGATCCAGGTCAACCATGTTGTACTCACGGTCATGGTTGCTTTCCCTCTACTACGATAAATGAAAAGCGATTTTTAAAGCGTTTGAAAATTCTTAAAACCGGTCTGGATAAAAAACTAATGATGAAAATATTGCCAATAGAGCGGGTGACATCCCAAACAAAGGAAGTAGCAAGATAGTATGCGCTATATCGGCTGATATTCTCCTCCAAACCAGCAGCCTGCAGCCAGGTTTGCCCTGGGGAAGCACTGAAAAAAGGCCAAAACCAAAGGTTCATAATTACCCCGTATAGTATGCCCCAGATGGCTCCATATATGGAAAGTACGAGGATTTCACCGGTTTTCTGCTGCCATTTTAATCCTTGAATCAAGGGTTTCAGCATAGCAGAACTTTGGCCAAGCCACCCGGCTGTGATCATTTGCCCCGGCAGCCAGGGACCCACACCGCCTGTGATTAAACCTGAAACGAACATGGTCATTGCACCCATCAAGAAACCAATCCTGCTGCCGAAAAAGTATCCTGTCAGGATGATGAGGAAAAAGATGGGACTGAATCCAGCTGGCCCGCTTATCGCATTTTCCAGGAACCGCACTCCAGCGTTAATGGCGATCAAAACCCCCAGGAATGCGATCATTTTGTTGTCCAGCAATGAAGATTGAGTCTCAAATAAGATCAGGATTAAACATAAAACCAGGACTAGACTGACCATTAATGGGAAAGATGCGGTGGGAAAGCTGGGATTTCTGGATTGCTGAAATATGAAAGGTGCCAGCAGATTCAGAAACCCTAAGATAAAGACAATCAGATCAACGAATATTCTGAAAATTCGGGATTTCACATGTGTCTTTTCAAAAGTATGACCAAAACAGCGATCAGGACGATCGCACCGACCACAGCTATGATTATGATTGGCAGATTCGACCTAGTCTCTTTTGGTTCGGGTTCCAATAATTCTTGCTTTCCTGGAGTTGATTCAACTACTTCGGTTTTTTCAGCGATTGGAGTTTCTATAGGTTGTTCTGTTGCTGCTCTGATTGGTTCTTCCACTTCTACCATGGGGACGAAGAAAAGGTCGTTGTAATCAAGTTGGGGTTGGTCAGTGTAATTCTTCAGGACCTGCGTACCACAGATTTGATTGATGTCAGGTACAAACGAGGACGGCAGAGAGGGGAAGGTTTCCCAACTGGTGAAATACCATGCCTCAATTGAACCAGGAAGAACAGTGGATTCCCCTGCTCCTGAATTCTTGAATGTCCATTCACGACCATTCCAGGACCAGTAAGACCAGTAATTGGTTTCGCCTTCGGGATTGGATATGCTCATAATACTATTGATGAATCCAGCTTCAGCATCATAAGAGAAATCAGATGACTCTAGCATTGCTAAACCGCTGATTGAATCCTCTTCAAATTCAACGCAATCTGCATAAATTGTCCCATCGCCAGGATCGATCACAACAGCTGCCTGGTTTTTATGACTGGAATCGCTGGGTGAAACCAGGTAATCACCATCAAAAACTGCTAGTAATGCAGCAGTTGTTGACATCATATTGTCATCAGGAAATTCCCAATTGTATACAAACGAACCATTGGCTTTTTGATAGGAGAATAGATTTGAAATTGGATCTTTGCCTGACTCAAAAACCCATAGCTCTGTATTTTCGTCAAGGGCATTAAGTGCCATCAAAACAAACGCAGTTGTGCTTGAATCACCCCATCCGCCATCCGAGAATTGCATTGATCGAATGTAGTTTAGTGCATTGACGATAATCTCATCCTCTTCTGCATATCCAGCAGCTAGTAAGGCTTGGACTGCCAAGGCGGTGTTGTCTGACCATGTACCGAAACCAGGTGTATATTCCCAGCCACCATCATCTTGTTGCAAGCTGATCAGGGTTTCTACGGATCCTTCTGGGATATTATCACCAGCAGCATTCAATCCAAGAATTGCTAAAGCTTGATGCCATGTATTATCTGGAGAACCAAAAGCCATTGATTCTTCGTCATAGGTATCCACGAGGGCTTGCGTAAGGTCGGTGCCTTGAAAATTGGTCGGATCTATCCCAACAGAAGATAAGCCAAGAATTGTCTTACCTATAGCATCTGGTCCTGCTTCAAGATAAGATTCCAGATTAGCAGCGACATAAACCAATGGCGTGCCATCTTCCTGCATCACCGAATTTGGTTCCCAACCTGCAGCTTCCAGGGCCAGGATAACATCCAGGGTTTGACCGACTGTTCCCCAGCCACCGGTAGGTTCCTGGGCAGCAAACAGATAATCAAAACTATCACTGGCATTTTCAAGGTAGCCTAAATCAGTAATAGTTCTGCCAGACAGACCAACGATAGCATCTGCCGTGGAGAAGGCATTTGCAAAATCACCACCAAAGACACCACTTTCTTGTTGAACTGCAATTAGTGCAGTTTCTGGGTTGCCTTCTGCTTGTTGCCAGTTTTCGTGTTCAGGGAACTGTCCCAATGCATAGATGGATTGAAGCATGACACCAGTTGTATTAGCATTTGTGACCGTGTCCCATTCAGTTTGCCATCCCCCTTCATGTTGTTGATCATTCTTAATGAACTCAACAGCAGCTTGAACCTCCGGGGAATCAACATCTGGGTGTCCTGAACTGATCAGGGCTAAGATACCAAGAGGGGTAGTATCAAGGAAACTTCCAAAGCCGTCATCCCAGCTGCCATCTGCTAATTGAGCGGAAACTAACCAAGCTGAAGCTTCAACCGGTACAGGGGCGTTATTGGCTGCCAAACCGATCATTGCCCATATCTGGTCGACCACATTTTCCAAAGTTGCAGTACCGTAGATGCCTGTGTTCACATCGTATGTTAGATTAATTGCATTGATGAAATTAAATGCGTTCAAGCCAAAGGCTTGGGGGTTCTCGTTAGCAGCTGCGATCGCAGTAAGTAGTTGCCCGGCGCGGCCTACATTAAACCCAGGATTTTCAGTTTCTTCCTGGTTTACCCATGCCTCACCATTTTCAGTGAGGAAATCAATAGGTCTTTTTTCGGTTTCACTGACAAGGTAATCTTGCGAATATTGGGCTGCTGCTAGTGCCTGAACGGTACGAAGGGTTGCAGCTACACTCGAATTTTCATCGAACCAGCGGATACCTCCGTCAACATTCATTTGCGTCATGATGTAGTCAAATCCAAACGCGATTGCAATGTCAACGTCAGTTTGTGTTAACTCCATTTGAGTTGGACTGGCAATTGTCTGTGATACGCTTGTCAGGATCAGAATCAAACTGATCAATAGGGATAATCTCGTTTTATTCTTGTAATTCATCATAAACAACTCCTTGATTAAACATAAGAAACGACCAATTATGGAAATGGTCGTTAAACCAAATCCGCCCGAATGGGCGGCAGGCGAGTGTAACCAAATGACATGGTTGCTACCCAACTTGCCTTTCCACGAAGTATTTTGGGTCATGAAGGGCGGGTTATCGGACTTCACCAGAGGTGTTACCGTTGCGGGACAGTGCTGGACTTTCACCAGCTTCCCCCCTTAGGCACCATGCATCCGAGCTTAAGGTGCACCCTTCATGATTATTTACTTTGTATTTATTCTAATATCCATTGGGATGGATGTCAAATAAAATAAGACAGCACCAAACTGATGCTGTCCTATTACCTGATTTACTGATTGGTTAATCTACATCTATGGATACTAAATCCTTGACCTGCAATTTACTTGACATATCTGGCATGACCATGCGGAGTGATTCATCATCAAAAGCCACAATACAATTTGTGCAAGCTAATGCTTCACTGGCGTCCAATTCGGCTTTGTATCCATCTGCCGCGGTAAATGTAACGGTTGATCCTGCATCATCAAGGTTGGCATCCTCCAATAATGCAGCAAGAGAAACACCATCGTAAGTTGTGGTTTCGCCATCTTTATTCGTATAGTCTGCTGAAGTGGTCCCAAGTGCTTCCAATTCGGATTGTGAATATTCCTGGCCACCTACAGTCAATAATACTTCCTCAGCCTGGCCACAAGCGGTGAGCAAGATAAAAACAATCAACAAACTTACAATTAAACCTGTTTTCTTCACTCTATTCCTTCTTTCTTGTTATTAAGGGTTGACAATGATTTCAATAACTTGAAAAACCCAGTGATCCGCGGGTGTGGTAGGGAAGACCAGGCGTATAGGGCCAGCATCCGGATCCTCATCCACAATCCACTTATCACCTTGTTTTATCGCCACAATGCCATTGACCATTTCGTCTTTGGAGATTTCAATAGCATAGCCGTCTGCAGCTATGGCTGTGATCGTACTGAAGCTGTCGGAAGCACCAGCAGTCTTCAATAATGTATCAAGTGGAACACCGCTGAATGATCGCACTTCATCTTCACCTCTGGATTTTTCCATCAGCACATCGTTCAAATTGATGAGTTCCATTTTAGCCAGATCAGTAAATGTCAAAGTGATTGGGTTGCTGACATCGCCAGAAATTTTTAATTCCCATTCGACATTTGGGACCCCACATGCACTTATGAGCAGAGGTATCACCAGCATGATTAGCCAATTGAACTTCTTTATTTTTAATTCAGTACATTTATGCATATATTCTCCTCACTTTTCTATATAGATGATTGGGATAATAAGATCAGCAGCAGTCAATGTGCCGTGATTGCCGCCGTTCTCGGTAGTGTGCATACCATGGTCTGCGAAGATGGTAATGAAGCTGTTTTCGGGGAGAGCTGAATAAATCTTCTCCAAGTATCCATCCACCCGGATTAAGGCGGTTTCATATTCTGAGGATTCCGGACCAAACGTGTGGCCCATATCATCAATTTCGTGGAAATGAATATACATGAGATCCGGCATATTGGAATTAATGACTTCAAGGCTGTTCATGAAAACGTTATCATCGGAATATCCATTCCCATCACGATCACCACTTAACATTGTCTCTGCATTCCGAAGATTGAACGGCAAACTTGCGCCTTCAACTGCAATGACACTTTTTCCATTTTCTATTGCCAAGTCAAACAGGGTTGTCAATTCAGTCGAACGGAACCCATGGCCATAAACACCGTTGTTTTGCGGGGTTGTGCCGGTCAGGACAGCAGCTGTGGCGGAAGTAGTTACTGAAGGATAAACAGTTAATCCCTGTTGTACTTCAATGGTCTGCTCCAAAAAAGGTAGCTGTTCAGTATCTATCAAAGTGATGAGTTTTTTATATTGCAATCCATCAAGCAAGATCATAACGCAGCGCTCAGCCTCAGCTTCATGCCTGACTTTGCCAATAGCGTCTGGCAAATCAGGGAGCCCCAGCACATGGGCTATTGTTGGGGCGATGTCCAGAATCGTTAAATCAATCTCTGAAGCTAAGCCAGATTCGTTGATAATTATTTTTTCTGGCCGATATGTCACTCTGTTAACAGCGACTTTACCAGAATCTGAAATTGTCGCTGAAGACGCAACCTTATCCCATATAAAAGATTTTGTTTCCAATTCCGCGGAGATTAATGTGATCTCGTCTATTAGCGAAAAACCATTTACATAAAGTAGTTGACCGAGTGGAACCGTTTCAATTTCCTCCTCGCTTATGTCTAGATAAAATTTCACGTCTTGTGCTGTAATCAATCCTTTTGTCTGATCATTTGACGTAATTTCTATCTGCCACCCAGGCTGACAGGCGGATAACACAAAGGAAAAGAAAACAATATTAATAATGA
>JAYELT010000119.1:0-2391 GCA_034717715.1 Chloroflexota bacterium
GGCCATGGTAGATTGAATGGAACCGATTAATAAAGCACAAAAAGAACCTGGTTGACCGCTTTCCAGCTCCAACTCGGTGTTCTTTTGATCCTTTTGCTTTGTTTTGAATGCTTCATACCGCTGAATATGACGAATATTGCTCAAGATGGCCGATCCAATCAGCATACAAGTGACTCTAAACTGACCCCGCACGGGCAATTTGCTCGTATTAAAGAACGACCAGATTGCAGGGATTGTCTCTGAACGTGATTTTGTACGCATGATTGCCAAAGAAGGCACTTGCAAGCTTGATGAACCTGTAAGTGTGGTTATGACACTCCAGGTCTTTACGGTTGATCCATCTCAAAGCTTGGTAGTAAACCCTTCTCTTTTAATTAATATAACCTCGAAAGTGTTTGTGATAGTTGGAAAATCTGGATAATCGTGAAATTTACACAACATAATCACAGTTTGTGTTTTACGGTTGAATCTCCAAACATTTCATTCAATTAATCACCAATCCACGCCAGGTGGTTTTTTAGCTGTTCTTTGATTCGGGCAATTATCGACGACATCACACGCCTGCCTTTACTTGCGCCATTAATGTCCGCAAGGGTGAAAGGTGATCCAAAGCTGATTTTAGGGTGGGCGGTGACGGATTTTGGGAAAACCAGCTGCTGGATCACCTGCATGAACTCAGCCAGGAGGCGTTTATCCTTCGCACCTCGGCGGAGCTTCGTCAGGGGATGTTTTTCAAATCGATCTAACAGAACACCGCTGGCAATCGTTGGTACAACGTGGGTATCCGGTACTTTTCGAAGGAAAATTTCCATGCTGGGTGACCATTTGCTAAACACGTCATCCCCAATAGGATGAGTGGCCGGATCAGGTTCAATCAACCCAGAGCCAAATTGCAGCAGGATGCCGCCCTGACGCAAATGATCCACCACCCCCCGAAGCGCAAGCAAACGCTCTTGCGGATCTTTGCTGACGTAAATAAACATTGGGTGGATGTTTGGTAAAACCTGATAGAAACGCGTTTTTGATACAATAAATTTCAGATCTGCACGGTGAATCAGGCTCCCAATGGCTATCGAATCATAAGCGCCGGGGTGGTTCGCCAGAATGATAGTCGGGCCCTTTTCAGGAATTTGGGTGGTTCCCTTCGCGTGCGCCTGAACACCTAACAAATCCAGCAACTTCTGACACCCCGCCGGTGGACCGCTTCGCCCCACAGCTTCATCGATAACCGCCATGTAGCGTGTAAATATGCCGGTGGGCAGGGCAAATACCCATCCCATACATCGGCGTAAAAATCCTCGACGCCCCATTCCAAGGGCAAAGAAGATTTCATCAGTGATTGCAGATCTAATTAATGGGCTTGAAGTTACCTCAGGCATCATCATCTATTATAAATTAGAAGACCGATCTGTACAATTGACATAGTAAACATCAGGTTTACAGAACTCAGGATGTATGGATCAAATAAAGAAAAAACTCCCCTATTCAGGAGATTTCAGTCATTCCCCTATGCGGGGGTTACATTTCATTTCAGTGCAGGACATGAAATATTAAGCAAATTGAGGTAGTGGTTTTATACGCTTTCGCGGCGCGCGATGACTCGTACCCCATGGGGGATGGGTTTATCAGATGCAAGAATGAGATAACCACCTCCACCCGCACCGGTCATTTTCCATCCCAGGGCTTTATCCCGATATTTATTAATGACAGCAGCTACGCGCTCGTTCATCATAGCCGGGAACATGGCAACCTGCGCATCAAACATGGCGCGCAGTGTCTTTCCGAATTTAACAATATCCTGATTCAAAATGGCACGCCAGTTTTCTTCGGTAGCATCTGCCAGGGCTTTCGCATGCTCACGGTCAAAAAATGTGTCAGCCATCACATCAAAATCTTCATAGCGCGGACCTAGTGGAATAAGATAAAGTGCATTTTCAACAAAACTAAGCAGCGATTCGTCAAGACGATGATCAATAAATTTTGGCCAGTATTCGCCATCGTAGTAAGCATAAGCTAAGCCGGGGAACACTAACCCGATCGAATCCTGCGATCCTGAAATGATTTTCGTGCCAGGTGGATTATCATAACAGAATAAAATTTTAGCTAATTTCTCATAATTGCCAGGTGGGAGCTTTGCCCCCCAAATTTCACGCATATGCCGTCTGGTGCTGGATGCCATGCCGCTGCGTTCGTTGAATTCCAGAGTTGGCTCTATTGAAAGAGTCACAACCGGACCAGGATAATGTTTCGAAACATAGGGTTGGTCAAGCCAGCCACCAGCCAATTCCACTCGATAAGGTAAGTAATCGCGTTCAAGCAGAGATGTTGTAGAACGAGCATCCAGACCTTCATGCGGTTTACGCTCCAAAATAACATACTCGATCCCCAATT
>JAYELT010000120.1:0-2378 GCA_034717715.1 Chloroflexota bacterium
AATCTCGATCAAGATACTGACCGAGGATGATCCTGCCAATTCGTTGAAGACCGCGGAGCAGCTTGGCTTGATCGAAGCTGGGCTTAAGGAGATTCCCTTTACCACAGGAGAAGAGATTTCTCAATTTGCGACGGAAGAACTTCAAGCGGTTGTTCTGGAAAAATCCATTTTTGCCCAATTAAACTCTGAACAAATGATCAAGGTCTTGGATGCTTTGCAAGCTCAGGATGAGCATGTAGCAGTCCTTGGTACATCAATAGCCGACCTTAAGGTCATGCACCAGGCAAACTTTAGAATTACCCGCAAAGACAGCCGGCCCACTGTATTGGATCACGCTGATATCATCGTGCTGAAAAACACAGCCAACGCCTTGCCCAACGTACTGAAAAAAGGACAACGTATTGTCAACGGCCTTCTGGATGTGCTGAAGCTTAACCTGACTCGGATCGCCTGTACATTGATGCTATTGGTCGCGATGTACGCTGCTGGCGGCCGGATATTTTATTATCATCCCACCCAGGGGGGGGTCATCAGTGCCTTCACGGTTATCCTCCCATCCATCGCATTGAGCCTTTGGGCATCTGCCAAGCCTATCAAGGGAAAAAACATGCCACGGATACTGATTCATTTTATCATTCCGGCAGGAGCGATGATTTCACTGTGTATCTTATTGATCAATTTTCTTTTTCGAAATGCTGGATTTGGCATCATCTATACCCAGCAGGTTGTTACTCATACGTTAGTACTGATGGGGCTTATATTGGTGGTCTTCGTCCAACCCCCTGTTCGGCTCCTTGAGGGGGGGGATGATAGCAGTCGTAATTGGCAGCCTTCTTTTGTGGCTGCTTTGCTATTTCTTGTTTTTCAACTGGCGACCCGCCTTTCGATTGCACAGCGTTTTCTCATGATCGCGCCATTGCAATCAGCAAGGCATTATCTCCTGATCTTTGGCATTGTTTTATTGTGGAGCATCCTGCTATTGGGCATCTGGCGCTTGATCTGGCCTGAAAGGTTCCGGTCGCATATCTCAAAACCAAATGATGAAATATTAGTTGAAGCAAAAAAATCTCGGGGATAAATCGGCTGCTGTTTATAAAGCAGAATTCTATAACTGGGTTAACCTAAAATTAGCGCCTTTTCAGCAATGCAGGTGCACAGGCCTTCTGGTAAAAGTTTAATATTTAAACAGGTATCAAATGCGCCATATTTAATGTATAATTACTCAAGTAGGTGGTTTAAAACCCTGATTGATACTCCCAGGTATTTGAGCTTTTTCCTTACCATAACTGCACCATCAACCCTGCTGGCAGTTTTGCACTTTGAAGACCAAAGACGCTTCTTTCATTGCAGAGTTTACTTCAACAGACGTTGAGATTAATCACAAATACAGATTATTTTGTTGACACGAAATCATCGAGATGTTGTTTACAATTAGAATAAAGTTTGATGAAATTAAGAATGATTGATCTTGAGCCCATCAGCGGTTCAGTTCAAGTTGCGAATCAACAAGTACCTTTCACTCGGTAAAGAAACCAAATGCCAGATACTTGTCAAATTTCACAAATAAAAGCGAGGTTAGAGATGACTGCACAACCCATTAGAGTGTTGGTGGTCGAAGATCATCCCATTGTTATTGGTGGAATCCGCGCGCTTCTGGCAGAAGTCGAAGATATCGAAGTTATCGGTGAGGCCAGCAATGGTGCTATGGGCATTGAAGTTAATCAACAACTCAATCCTGATGTCATCCTGATGGATTTAATCATGCCTGAGATGGACGGAATTGAGGCAATCCGCCTGATCACTGCAGACCAACCAAATGCCAAAATCCTGGTGTTGACCAGTTTTATCACCGACGATAAAGTTTTCCCCGCCATTAAAGCAGGGGCTTTGGGTTATCTGCTGAAGGAATCCAAGCCAGATGACCTGATTAAGGCGATTCGCGATGTTAATCGAGGAGAACCTTCGCTGCATCCAAATATTGCATGGAAAGTGCTGAAGGAGTTTGGCCGCAAAGATGTTGAGAAACCCATCCCCGATCCACTCACTGACCGAGAGTATGAGGTCCTGCTGTTGGTATCGAAAGGTCACGACAACCGGGATATCGCTGAAAAATTATTCATTGCAGAAGTGACCGTGCGGACACACGTCAGCAGGATTTTGCGAAAACTACATCTCGCCAACCGCGTTCAGGCTACCCTGTATGCCCTTAAAGAAGGATTAACATCGCTTGATGAAGAGTAATCAGCTCTGTCCGCAGGCGCGCATCTTTTCCTGGTCAAGGGAGGCAGAGACTATTCCATTCAAGATGAAATCTTATCTTTGTTTTAAACCGAGGACGGGGACAGCGAAAAAACGCATCACTGAAGCAAATAGCATGC
>JAYELT010000121.1:0-9702 GCA_034717715.1 Chloroflexota bacterium
ACTAACAACAGCGCGATCGTGGAGGTGTAGCCCCAATAAGCGGTACGTAAATTAGCCGGCAGGTTGACCGCTGCCACGCTGGAATAATACACGGGCAGGACTGCGGCTGTGATAGTGGTGACAAAGGCGGAATTCGCCCAGTCATACATCACCCAGGCAAATTGGGCACGTTTTTTCTCTTTAGGTTCCATGAATGACTCCTTGCATTGTGGATGAACCCTCTTATTATATAACTGATTAGCCTTGAAGGCGTTCTGAATATTTACAAAACTATCAGATCAGATTATTGAGGTTGAATGGTTTTAAGAATAGTGAATGGTGAATAGGCTAAAAAAATTTCTAAAGCTCTTGAGTACTTAGATACTTATTAGGAACTAATTCTCCAGCATGTCCTATTCACCTCCAACAAGACTTTGCTGCTATACCGAAAGCGCTGATGACGCGCCTTATTCCACGCGGGTATAATGAGAAATTGCGCATTTGACAAAATAACTAAAACATTTGTGCTCTAATTAGCTGAATGAGTGAACCTATAATGATGGCAAGAGATAAACTGCGTGTGGTGGGGGCACGTGAACACAACTTAAAAAACATCACTGTCGAGATTCCCCGCGACCAGCTGGTGGTGATCACCGGCCTGTCCGGTTCGGGAAAAAGCTCCCTGGCCTTCGATACCATTTTTGCTGAGGGGCAGCGCCGCTATGTCGAGTCCCTTTCCGCTTATGCCCGACAGTTCCTGGGGAAAATGAGCAAACCCGACGTCGACACCATCGAAGGACTATCCCCCGCAGTCTCGATTGACCAGAAAGCCACCTCCCACAACCCCCGCTCGACTGTGGGCACGGTCACCGAGGTCTATGACTACCTGCGCCTGCTGTATGCCCGCGTGGGCATACCCCACTGCCCGGTTTGCGGACGGGTTGTTCAGAAGCAATCCGCCCAGGAGATTGTGGAAGATATCGAAAAGCTGCCAAAGGGCAGCCGCTTGCAGATCCTCGCACCCCTGGTGCGCGAGCGCAAGGGTACCTACCAGGCGGTCTTTGACGAGATCCGCAAGGCAGGTTTCGTGCGTGTGCGCGTAGATGGGGAACCCCACACACTTGATGAAGAATTTAACCTGGAACGATATAAAAAACACACCATCGAAGCGGTGGTGGATCGGCTTATCCTGCATGATCCGAAAGACAATGAATCCGCACAGGCAGCCCGGTCCCGTATGACCGATTCGGTGGAAACCGCCTTGAAATTTGGCGATGGCTATATCACTGTACAAAACCTCTCCGAAGACCCACCCCGTGATATACAATTCTCAGAACACCTGGCCTGCCCGGAGCATGGCAGCATCATCACCGAGATCGAACCACGCACCTTCTCTTTCAACACACCCCACGGCGCCTGCCCCACATGCCAGGGACTTGGCAACCGCCAGGAAATTGACCCGTACCTCCTGATCCCAGACCGTTCCATTTCCCTGATTGACGGCGCTATCGTCGACTCTGCCTGGAGTGGTCCCAAGGAGAACGGCGGCTATTACTGGCAGATGTTGGAAGCAGTTGCCAAACATTATCACATCGACCTGGAAACACCGGTAGGGTCTATCCCAGACAAGAAACTTGAAAAGATCCTCTACGGAACTGGCGATGAGGAAATGGTGGTGGAATACACCGGTCGTAACGGCCGCAAGAGCTCTTTCCGGGCTACCTTTGAAGGCGTGGTCAACAACCTGGAGCGCCGATACCGCGAGTCGAGCTCTGAATATATAAGGGGTAAGATTGCAGAGTTCATGAGCAACCGCCCCTGCCAAACCTGCGGCGGACTTCGCCTGCGCAAGGAAGCCCTTGCGGTCACCATCGATGACAAACATATCATCGAGGTTAGCCAGTGGCCCATCAGGCGCTGTTTAGATTGGATAGAACACCTGTCCGGAGATTCCTCCCCGTTCACAGCTCGTGAACGCCTGATCGGCGTCCGTGTCCTCAAAGAAATTCGGGCGCGGCTGGGTTTCCTGGTCAACGTTGGGTTGGACTACCTGACCCTGCAGCGTTCAGCCGGGTCGCTTTCCAGTGGGGAAGCCCAGCGCATCCGCCTGGCAACCCAGATCGGCTCCCGGTTGATGGGTGTTCTATATGTTCTGGATGAACCATCCATCGGTCTGCATCCTCGGGACAACGAACGCTTGCTGGTCACCCTGGAAGGCATGCGAGACCTGGGCAACACGGTATTGATCGTAGAGCATGACGCTGAAACCATCCGACGGGCGAATTGGATCGTGGATATGGGCCCTGGTGCCGGCGACCACGGCGGCGAGGTAGTCGCAGAAGGATTACCTGAAGATATCATCAATCACCCAGACTCTTTAACAGGCGCCTACCTCTCCGGGCGAAAGTATGTTCCCATCCCTGAAACGCGCCGCATTGGGAACGGGAAACACCTGGTCATGAAGGGTGCCCGTGTGAACAACCTGAAAAATGTCACCCTGGACATTCCCCTGGGCGAATTTGTATGCATTACCGGCGTCTCCGGGTCTGGCAAGTCTTCTCTGTTAATTGATACGCTATATCGTGCGCTGGCGCGCCAGCTGCACGGCGCACGCACCAACCCTGGTGAATTTAATACGCTTGAAGGCGTTGAACACATTGACAAGATCATCAATATTGACCAATCTCCCATCGGTCGTACACCGCGTTCAAACCCAGGCACCTATACCGGTGTGTTCGACTACATCCGCGATTTGTTTGCAGAACTGCCTGAAAGCAAAATGCGCGGCTATAAGAAAGGCCGCTTCAGCTTCAACGTCAAGGGCGGGCGCTGCGAAGCATGTGCTGGGCAGGGACAGCTCAAGATTGAGATGCAGTTCTTGCCGGATATTTATGTCCCCTGCGATATCTGTCATGGCTCCCGTTATAATCGTGAGACGCTGCAGATCCAATTCAAAGGCAAGAACATTGCCGAAGTGCTGGATATGACCATTGATACAGCAGCTGAGTTCTTTAAAGCCTTTCCAAAGATCACCCGTCGCCTGGAAACCCTCCATGATGTGGGGCTGGGTTACATCCGACTGGGGCAATCCGCTACCACACTTTCCGGCGGAGAAGCACAGCGCGTCAAACTCTCAAAGGAGCTCTCCCGCCGATCCACTGGCAGCACCCTTTATGTACTCGATGAACCATCTGTAGGATTACATGCAGCAGATGTCCACCGCCTGATCCAGGTATTGCAGCGACTTGTGGATGAGGGCAACACGGTTGTGATCATCGAACACAACCTGAATATTATCAAAGTCTCCGATTGGATCATCGATCTGGGACCAGAAGGCGGTGACGCGGGCGGTGAAATAATCGCCACAGGCAAGCCTGAAGAGTTGTGTGAAATGCCTCAATCTTACACTGGTCAGTTTATAAAACGTATTTTGGAGTGTCATAAGACCAGCCAATAATATATCCATCATATGATCGGTTGATTTCAGCGCATTTGTTTCATTTCGCTGTTTTCTTCGCATTTCCTCAGTAGACTCGACCGAAAAACAATTTTCTGCTAAAATGAAATCACAAAATAATACAGAGAGGGACAATCCTGAAGGTTCAATTGGGTTGGTCCAAACTTGTAAAGGAAACCTTATGAGTAAAAAAGATACGAAAAACATCATATCCTCTTACCGAAAGAAACAGAAATTAGGACCTTATATCATTGGTGGGGCAGCCATCCTGCTGGCAATTGCAGGAATAACACTATTGATCATCTATCTCGCCGGCGGAGGAGATGGAAAGCCACTCGCCATCTTCAGCAGCGACACACCCACACCAACCGCCACACTGACGCCTACGCCAGTTACGCCTACGGCGACATCTACCATGACGGCAACGGCTACGAACACCCCAACCATCACACAAACCGCCACAGCCTCAGCGCCCTTCGAATATGAAGTGCAGGAAGGTGACAACTGTACTTCCATTGCTGCGGAATTCGATGTAGATATTGAAGTCCTGATGGTTTTGAACAACCTGACGAGTAGCTGCTTTATTACACCCGGTCAAACGATATTGATCCCAGCCCCCGGGCAGGAACTCCCCACAGCCACACCGCTCCCATCCGATATCGCCCCAGGTACGCTGATCGAATACAGGGTTAGACAAGGTGACAGCCTGTATGCCCTTGCAGAGCAGTTCAACAGCACAGTCGATCGCATCCTCGAAGAAACGAATAAATATCGGGCTGATAACGACCTGGATGAGATGGAAGATGCCAATGACCTCTTCGTCGGGGATACCCTGATCATCCCCGTCTTCATCGTCACGCCTGTACCCACTGAGACTTTGACGCCCACCGCGACATTGGAGACTTAGCACATCCTTAAAGTTTCTTATTAAAAATAACGGCGGTCTGGCAAGCACAATTACTGCATCTGCCAGCCGCCGTATTTTGATTTAATGAACTAAATAAAAGATCAAAACCCCGATTCAAGGCGTAATAAACCTCATTCCAACGCAGTTCGGTCTAACTTCTCAGTTAAACACCTCCACAGCAGTGCTTTCGATAATGAGGCCTTTTTTGTAGCGCGTCATGAAGGCTGAAAAACCTACAACATCTGCTGGATCGGGTGCGATGGTGATACCCTGCTCCCCTGCAAAAACCTTATCGGAGAGATAGGTTGCCAGGGTTTCATTTTCCAACTTCTGTCGCATATAGGATGCCAGCAAGGCCATCCCCCATGCGCCTCCCTCACCGGCGGTTTCCATCACGGAAACAGGGACGTTCATTGCCGCCGCCATCATCCTTTGACCCACTTCTTCTGTTTTAAAGAAACCCCCATGACCCAGGATCTGGTCAATCTCCACATGCTCCTCATCAAAAAGGATATCCAACCCAATCCTCATTGCCGCGAGTGATGAGAACAGATGCACGCGCATGAAGTTTGCAAGCGTAAAGTGACTTTCAGGTTTACGGATGAACAACGGGCGCCCTTCCGTGAGGTGTGTGATGTGCTCGCCGGAAATCGTATTGTATGCGAGCAGGTCGCCCCCATCAGCATCCCCCTTGAGGGCTTGTTGATACAGCATTTCAAACAGCCTGGACTGGCTGATCTCTACGCCAAGGACATCGGTAAATTCACGGAACAGATCAACCCAGGCATTAAGATCCGTTGTACCGTTGTTGCTGTGGACCATGGCAACAGGCTTTCCAGCAGGGGTCGTCACGATATCAATTTCAGGATAGAGCTTTGAGAGCGACTTTTCCAAAACGATCATGGCAAAGATGGATGTCCCTGCGGAGACATTGCCGGTTCTCGCTGCAATGCTGTCCGTCGCGACCATACCCGTACCTGCGTCGCCCTCTGGCGGACAAAGGGGAATTCCCGCCTGTAGTCCTCCTGAAGGATCGAGTTGTTTTGCCCCTTCTTCGCTAAGCACACCTGCAGCATCCCCTGCTACAAGGACTTTGGGCAAAATATCCTGGATTTTCCACGGGATGTTTTCAGCGGCGATCCGTTTATTGAACTGCTCAAGCATCCTCACGCTGAAGTCATATGCCTCACTGTCAATGGGGAACATGCCTGAAGCTTCCCCAATGCCCAACACCTTTTGCCCGGTCAGTTTCCAGTGGACATAACCAGCCAGTGTGGTCAGGTAACTGATATCACCGACATGTGGTTCCCTGTTCAAAATCGCCTGATACAGGTGGGCAATGCTCCAGCGTTGGGGAATATTGAATTGGAACAATTCCGTGAGCTGTTCTGCTGCCTGCCCGGTGATGGTGTTACGCCATGTTCGAAATGGCGCGAGCAGCATACCGTCTTGATCAAATGCCAGGTAGCCATGCATCATGCCGCTGAAACCTATTGCGCTAAAAGTGCGTAGTGCAGTATCGTATTTCTCAGAAACTTCATGACAGAGATCTCGATAGCAATTTTGTAAGCCCATCCAAGCATCGTCAAGGCTGTAAGTCCAGATACCGTTCTCGTAGCGATTTTCCCAAGCGAAACTTCCAGATGCAATAGGTGCATGATCCTCATCAATCAACACCGCCTTGATACGGGTGGAACCCAGTTCGATACCAAGAACTGTTCTTCCGTTCATAATTGCTTTTTCAATTTCTTTATATTGCATTTATTTTGAATCCTTTCAGATAGTTAGGAATTATTAACTGACAGTGGTTCTTATAGGTACAAACATCCATTGGAGTTTATTTTTTTTCTAAAAAACATCATTTCCTATAATATATTGTACACACATTTATGATTATGGTGGTATTGTCCTTGTTATATTCTCCATTTACTATGAAATCAACTTTGTAAAATTCCTGCCGGGAGTATACCAAAAATCGAGCCTGCGAAAGAAAGATTACATTGGATCGTTCACGTTGACAACGGACATTTAGGCGTTAAGTCAAAGATATCTTGATGACCTATTTTTCGGTCTCCGAAAATGCTGGGTAATATGTATCTGGGTCAATTTTCAAATTATTTCTGTTACCCTAAACCAAGATTGCCCTAGTGGCGCATCACATGGTATTTATTAGGGCAATGAAATCTCGACATAAAATGCGAAGGCATAACCTACCTTTGAGAAATCATAAGTATCTCAAACATCTAACATGGATCGGCCTGATCCTAAGCATACTCCTCCTTTGCAGCTGCCAGGCAGGCCTGACGAAAACGCTCATATCACAAACCTACCCGGAATCGGGAACTGAGTTGAGTGCTTATGGCTGGGTGGGTGTGACTTTCTCACAGCCCATGGTACATGAAACGGTCGAAGGTGCGTTTTCGATTTCCCCGGATACCTCCGGCCAAATCTTTTGGGAAGAGGACACGATCTGGTTTCGACCCATCCAGGCTTTCATCCAGGACAAGCCCTACCAGGCGCATCTACAAGGTGACCTGGAAACAGCAGACGGTCAAACAATCACTTTAGACCGGACCTGGGATTTCAGCATCCGGGAACCGGAATTGATCTATTATGTACGCGAAGGCGACCTGGGTGAGATCTGGCGGTGCACATCTGATGGGAGCCAGGCCCGACAACTGAGCTTCACCAGCGGAAATGTCTTCGATTTTTCGCCGGATCAAAGTGGGTCCTGGATTGCCTTCACCGTACAAAACGAATCCGGCGGACGAGATTTGTGGATCGTGGATCGTGATGGCGAAGATCAGCAGTTATTGATCAATTGCCGCCAGGATATCTGCAGCGAACCGGCTTGGTCGATTGACCAGACATGGATTGCGTATAGCCGTGAAACCTATACCGAGGAGACTGGGGGTTACCAACCATCGCAAGTTTGGCGTGTGGATATCCACAGCAGCGAAACCTCACCCTTCTATCAAAATAAGATCCTCTTTGCCCGTTCCCCCTCCTTCTCGCCTGATGGCAAGAAGCTGGCCACATATGATGCGACTGAGCATATGATCCATGTTTTGGATTTACAGACATTGCAGGAGACGTTGATCCCCCGCACCTTACCCGGCACAGTGAGCTGGTCATCAGATGGCTCTCAAATTATGTACACAGATGAGCTCCCGGCAGCTATGGAACCTTTTGTGGATATTTTTGTGGCAGACATGGATACCAGTGAAGTCAGAACAGCGCTTTCAGAAGCCACCATGGATACAGAGTTTGGTCACCCACACTGGTCACCTGATGGTAATTGGGTGGCAGTCAGCCTGCGGCCTGTTAATGCCGCAATCAGTAAAATGCTGTGGGTGATAAGCCTTAAAGGGGAAAGGAATCTAGCGATCACCGAAGATCAATCTGCCACCTTTTCTGCTTATCGCTGGGATCCGTGGGGAAACAGCCTGGTCTATCAACGCATGGCATTGGGAAGCTCAGACCCGAAAGTGTCCCTTTGGCGTTGGGATTGGCAAACCAAGAGGGAGATTTTGATCGTTGACAATGGCGCTCGACCTGAATGGCTGCCTTAGACTGATCATCACATTTTGTGAGTTTTTGAGAGGATTATTCATTTAGAATCAGTGGGGAAAGCGAAAATACTTTACGATATAAGCAAAATTCACCTGGAAAGGACCTCGAAAATGAAGAACTTGCAATGTCCTAAATGCCGCTCACAAAAGATCGTCCGTTTACCCGGTGGTATTCAGCCCCCATCAACACTTAGCGGTGCAAAACCACCTTCCTCGTTTAAAACAATCCATACAACACATTTTTGCTGCACAAATTGTGGTTATACCGAAACCTGGGTTGATAACCCTGACGATTTAAAGGATTTATTAGCGAAATATGGGTTTTAGATCCACATGAAGGTTTGCCAACCATAACCCCAAATTAATTCGTTCGGGGAGTTGATATCCCCATTGCGAATCTTAATATCAACGTCTCTAATAGACATGATCTTCGGCGAAAATGTTTGCAGCGTGTCCGATTATTACCTTCAATCTAACTTACGCAGATGAACGATCAGGACGGAAAGATTTCACAGGATTGGATTTTTGGCTGGTACGCCTGTTCGGCGGGGGTATTCCTCGGGTGTTCGAGCAATTTTGTCAACGACCACAATGAAACGTTCCTCAACCACACCTGGCAGCTCCACATGCACTAATTTGTTGAGTTGACCACCCATCAGTTTTATGGCGTTATCAGCGGTGTGCGTCTCGGCAGGTGCTGCCTCACCCTTCATAGCCATAACAATGCCATTGCGATGCACCAATGGCAGTAAATATTCCATTAAGATTGGCATGCGAGCAACCGCCCGTGCAACGGCGAGATCATACGCGTGGCGATGGGCCGGGTCTTGACCTACCACCTCAGCACGTTCCGAGAGTACATCGACTCCGCTCATCCCCAACTGATCTACAATATAACGGCAAAATTCAGCTTTTTTACCCACAGACTCAACCAGAGTAACCTGGGTACTCGGCCAGATCAGCTTTAACACCAATCCAGGGAAGCCAGCGCCTGTACCAATATCGATCAACCTTTTTGGTGGTTTTTGCCGCTCCCAGGCCAGTAGAATCGTCAAAGAATCCAGGAAATGTTTGATGCGCACACCCCCAACATCGTTTATCGCCGTCAGGTTGATTCGTTCATTCCATGCCAGAAGATCCGTTTCATAGCGCCTTAACGCATCAAGTTGGCTCTGTGAGAGATCTAATCCCAGCAATGTTTTAACGATTTCTGTGAACGCTTTGATCTCCAAGTGGGTACCTATCGTTTTTTGACTTTTTTTCATCATCATTCCAATTATATTCATAAACTGATGATAATTTAAGGTTCAACCTGGTAGAGATATGACAGAACGAGTAAAATCAGGCCCATGCCCTGGCCTGCCACACACATCCTTGTCGCTGAAAAAGTATATGACCAGTACTTCAGCCATCTGGATCACAAGAATTTCATTCTCGGCACCTCCTTCCCGGATATCCGCTATCCTGCAAAGCTCAGCCGAAATCAAACGCATATCCATGCCAGATCACTTCAGGAGATCCAATCACAAAATGCCTTTACAGCTGGTGTGCTGTTTCACAATTTTGTGGACAATTTATGGAACGCTCACATCAATAAAGATCAGGCCAGCTTGTTTTCAGCAATACCATTGAATGTCCCCATGCTTCACACCATGAAAATTTTGCAGGATGTTTATATTTATGAAAAGTTAAAAGATTGGCCTGAGATTGCGCAGTATTTTGAAACCATCCTGCCCGAAGAAAGTTTATTCGGTGCTGGCGAGAAGATGGTGGCGCGCTGGCACGAG
>JAYELT010000122.1:0-2365 GCA_034717715.1 Chloroflexota bacterium
ACACGATTTTGGTGGGAGAATATTGAAAATAGGTTTCCAGAAATCAAACATCGCCCAGTTTACTTTATTTCCAGTAATCCACACAGCATTCCAAATTTATTATCCGGATTTGCAACAATAAAGAAAGATAGGCTGACTGATTTTCTGCATACAAAGGGCAATGAAGCCTTGCTGGCAGAATGGCATGACATCAGCCATGAGGAAGTGCCTTCCAGGCCGGAAAATTTTCTGTATTACATCTTTAAAAAATATCAAGCGACTGAGAACGGAAAGGACCTCATCGAAGCTCAGTCAAACTATGAAGAAAATTATGGCATCCATCGCTTCCCAAGCGAGCATGCATTCAATGTGGAAGCCCAAATCATCGAGCTATCATCACTCAATCCCGAAACCATTGATCCAAGACTCACACCAGAATCCAAATCTACTGAACATGTGGATTGGTCTTTCCTTTCAAAGAGCAATGCGCTTATTTTAAATATCGATTATCCCCTCGGTTTAGCGGCATACAACCTGCTTGTGAAAATTGTAGAGCACACTTACCCTATGCTGGGGATTTATGTTATGGGGAAAGCCGCTACCCTAAACGGCCGCCGCGGTGATGTGATGATCCCTAATGTCACCTACGACGAACACTCGCGAAACACTTATATGTATAATAACTGCTTCACAGCAGGGGATGTAAGTCCTTATCTCATCTATGGAACTGTTCTGGATAATCAGAAATCCGTTTCTGTGCTGGGAACCTACCTGCAAAACGCCCGTGTCATGGAGGTCATCTACCGTGAGGGATACACGGATATTGAAATGGAGGCCGGACCTTACCTTTCGGGTGTCTCGGAGCTCTTCCGCCCTACACGACATCCTGTAAATGAGATTGTCAATCTCTATGGATTGCCTTTTGAATTGGGAATCCTTCATTATGCTTCAGATACACCCCTGACAAAAGGCGAAAACCTGGGTGCAGGGACACTATCTTACTTCGGCGTTGACTCAACTTATGCCACATCGCTTGTCATCCTCCGGCGCATCATGCAGCGTGAATATAATCGTGTCATCAAACGTAATTAATTATTCAGTTTGATCATCATATAACGTTGAATCAACATACTCGATTGTGTCATGTGTCAGTGGCGCAAAATCCCTCAATGTGTTCTGCGCCACACTTTATTCGGTCGATAAATTTTTCTTCCCCATGTTTTTATGTAAACAATCTAACCAAGCTGCTGCTTAATTCGCTCAGCAGTCTCACGAGAAGCTGCCAGCTTCTCACGTTCTTTTTCTACTACAGCTGGCGGCGCTTTTTCTGCAAATGGGCTCTTCAATAATTTCTCCAGTCGTTCTATCTGCGATTCGGCTTCCATCAATTCCTTCTCCAAGCGTTCTCGCTCCGCAGCAATATCTACCAACCCTGCCAGCGGCAATGAGATCTCAATGGGTGTGATCACCAGCGTGATATTTTCCTCTAAAGGTTCAATAGGAGCTGAGCTCACTGCGAATGCATCCGGATCAACCCCTGCCAATGAGACAAAGATCTGGCGTTGAGATTGAATGATATCCATTTTCTCACCAGCACTGATCATACAGGCGACGCGATGCCCAGGTTGAACTTTGTACTCAGCTCGAATATTACGGATCGCCCGGACCATCTCCTGGATCAGGCTGAAATCCTCCTCTGCCCCTCTCTCCCAGCCTTCAAAATCCTTTTTCTCCGGCCAATGGGCGATGATCAAGGCATCCTCCCATCCACCACTCGGCGATAAGCTTGGTGAAGTTTCCTGGCATGCAGATTTTAGATGCCCCCACAAGGCTTCCGTCACGTATGGCGTGAATGGGTGCAGAAACCGCAAACAAGTATCGAAGACCTCAACAAGTGTTTTTATGGTGCAATATGCCCGATCCCCACCTTCTGCAATCTGGTCCTTTGAGATCTCAATATACCAATCCGCGAATTCAGTCCAGAAGAAATCATAGATTTGTCGGCCTGCTTCACCAAACTGGTAGCTTTCGAACAAGCGGTTGACCGTTTCCCTCAAATGGTTCAGTCGTGCCTTAATCCAACGATCCGCTAACGTCCAATCAGGCTTACCTTCTGGTTCCGATGGCATCGCACCAAGGCTGCCAATCAAGTATCGCCCAGCGTTCCAAAGTTTATTCGCGAAATTTCGATTGGCTTCAACCTTCTTCATGGATAGGTTCATGTCATTGCCAGGGGATGAGCCCACCAATAAAGTGAAGCGCAGCGCATCCGTTCCAAATTCATCCATGACCTCTAATGGATCAATCACATTGTTTTTGGTCTTGCTCATCTTTTGCCCATGTTCATCACGGATCAAACCATGTAAATAAACAGTATGGAAAGGCA
>JAYELT010000123.1:0-2346 GCA_034717715.1 Chloroflexota bacterium
CGCAGACCATCCAACCACCCTGAATGAAACCAGCAGTCAAATCCGTCCATAAGCCCTCAAAGTTTTGAATATTCCCCACCGCGTTTTCAAAATTCACCATTCCATTGACTAATAAAACACACCCCGGCAGCCACATATGAGGATCGAAACCAATGCAATGATCATGATGGTTTTCTTGCTGTCCTTTTTCATCGTGCCTTATCCTCCAGGTGTCTCCAATGCGAAAATTTTACCATAGTAATTTGCGGGGGCTTAATTAAGAACAACTCATCTCACATTTCTCAGGAAACCTTAGCTTACTCATGATTTATCCTGAAAGTTCACCCAACCACTCCCTAATTTCTTCCCGATCCGGAATGCGCCCAAAACAAAGGACTTTTTCATCAACCACCAGCGCAGGTGTGGTCGTCACATCATATTTCATAATATCAGACAGCGACTTAACTTTTGTAAATGTGGACTCGATCCCCAAGTCTTCCACAACACCTCTTGTCACAACCTCCAAACGCTTACATTTTGGACAACCACCACCCAAGATCTTAATTTCCATTTCCTAACTCCTTGAAATTTATCGAATAAACCAACCAAATATCAATCCAGACAAGGTACTGAACACACTAACAAGCAGGACATACAAAGCTGTTTTCTTTTTCCCGATCACGGTGTTGGTGATCAAAATTGATTGCAGACTTAGCTCTGGGTCTGCCAGTAAGTACGCCAACAAAGGTCCTCGGTGCATACCAAGTGAAAGAAACGTTTGTGCCACCGGCACCTCCACCAATGTTGGGAAGTACATGAATACGCCAAACAGCACGCCAGCCAAATTTGCCCAGAACGTATTCCTGCCGGCAAAGGTTTTGATCCAAATCGATGGGATCAACGCACGGGCAATGGAGGCAACAAATACACCAACTAAGAGTAAGGGAATGATCTGTTTCACAAAGCGCCAGGTCTCCCAAAGCCATTCTTGACGGGCTTGTGCACTCAGCCAGGAAGCTGCCATCCACCAAATAGATGTTAGCAGAATGATTTCTGCAACGACGCGTCCATTAAGTCCAATCACGAAATCAACCTCGTTTACTGCAACGGAAAAGGAAGCAATGATAAGCATCAGCGTGATCAATCCAAGTGTGACATAAGTCCAGGAATTAAATCCCTTAAATATATCCCTAAAACCTTTAATAGCAGTCAGGGCAATTGCTATCAATAATGCGATGATAAAGAGACCATGAATACAGACGCCCTCAATCCCCAATGCGGGGTTCTTCGGTATCAGTGTATCCAACCAGGTCTGTAAATGAACCGCCCATGTGCCTGGAAGGGTAATTTCATAAAAAACCGTCCTGAAAAGGCCAATTTGCAGCGTTCCTGCCAGCAAGGTGCCCAATAATAACAAAAAGAAGATCAATACTGGTAAAGGAATGCTTGCTTTTCCATCGAATAAATGGTTATTGGCGGCTGCTTCATCATGTGCAGCATCATCCTTCCTGAAAAACCAGGCCATGAGTAAACCAATCAGGATCCCGAAAATCATGGAAAGGATAATGCGGGCAATCGCAATATCTAATCCGATTTGCACACCTGTAAAGGAGATCGCCAGGATATTCACCGCTGGCCCCACAAAAAGGAAGGTGATCGCCGGGCCTAAACCCGCCCCTTTTTTATAGATACTGGCAAATAAAGGCATAATCGTACAGGAACAAACAGCGAGAAAGAATCCTCCTAAGGCAGAGGCAGGATATGAGATCCATTTAGGTGCACTCCGTCCGAGGTAGCGTGTGATCGCCTCTTTCGGCATGAGGGCAGCAAGCGCCCCAGCGATGAAAAATGCGGGCAGCAAACACAATAAAACATGCGCCGCCAGGTAGGCAGCCAATCCCCCTAAACCAGAATGAAGTAAATCAAGTAAGCTTGCAGCGATGTTCAAAACAATTCCTTATATAGATATTTTTGCATATATTGACCAAAAATTTTTTATCTCATTATTTCTCTTGAGAACAGAAAGGACAAGTGCAGGAAGGAGGATGACTTGGCGGACCTGCTGGTCCCAAAGCTTCGAAAAGTAAAACCTTAACAAATTCGTCCTTCAAACAATAATACACGTTCTGACCTTCCTTCTCATCAGCCACTAAATCAGCAGCCCGTAGGAGCTGCAGCTGCTGGGAGACATAAGCTTGAGGACGACCGGTGACTGCCTGTAAATGACATACGCAGGCTTCACGTTTTCGTAATTCATCCAGGATTTGCAAACGTACTGGGTGAGATAGTATTTGGAAGATTTCAGCCTTACGATTGTAATTTTTCATATTTAGAATTCTATATATATCTTTCTCTGCATGTATTTAA
>JAYELT010000124.1:0-2336 GCA_034717715.1 Chloroflexota bacterium
TTTACATCATGGACGGGCATCCGTTGTTGTACACCTTTGATGAAGAAGGGCAATGGACCTTTCAACTCCCCTATTTTCATAACGATGCCCCTTACGTGTGGGATGATGACAGCCCGGATTATATGGACCCAACCTATATCCCTGAAGCGCCCAGCTTTGAGTGGCAGTGGGCGGTCAGCGATATCATCAATGCGATCGTGGGTGCAGGGTTGGAGCTTGAATTCTTTCATGAGTTTGATGCATTGAGCGACCCTGTCTTCCCCGAGATGTCGCAGAGAGCGGATGGGTTGTATGCTTTTGGAGGTACCCCTGTCGCGTTACCGATCATTTTTTCCCTTAAGGCACACCGAAAGGGATAAGGTTAGGAAGCATGGCTGAAAAAGAACCCCTCTACAACCGGATCTATGCCATGGTACGGCGCATTCCGCCCGGACAGGTCACCACCTACGGGCGCATTGCAGAACTGGTGGGCGGGTGTACGGCGCGCATGGTCGGCTATGCGATGGCAGCCCTCAAACGGGGAACCGTACCAGATGTGCCCTGGCAGCGAGTGATCAATGCCAAAGGTAAGATCTCGGTCCATGGCGACGGCATCGGCAACGCCATGCAGCGGACCATACTGGAACAAGAGGGTGTCCTTTTTGATGAGAGCGATCGTGTGGATTTCAGCCGTTTTGGTTGGCCGGGTCCTGATGACCCGTATTAGGGCTTGAAAACCTAACCTTTTCCAAGAATTGGAGAAAAAACATTGGCAGTCGTTACGAAGACACAAACGGAAGTGATCTTATACGTTCAAGATATGAACAGTGAGGTGCGCTTCTATCGGGATGTTTTGGGACTTTCAATCCGATATCCCCAGGGATTGGCGGATTACTCAGTCGAGATGTGGGTGGAGTTCATCCTTGGAGACACCATCCTGGCCCTTCATGGCGGGGCGGAAACGCAGCCTGACGACTTGCATGAGATTGTCTTTTGGGTTGATGATGTCGTACAGGCGCGGGAAGCCATTATCGCCGCCGGGTACGACTTGAACGAAATTCGCACACTTGAAGACGACACCTCCATCGCACAAGGCCTGGACCCAGCCGGTCACCGTTATGCCATCCGGGCAGTCAAATGAGGTTGAGATAACAACGCAATACTACCAGGATTCACAATTTGCAAAAACCTATCAAGATCTGGTGGCGCGGGAGGATTATGAGAACAACTTACTGCCCGCCATCCAGAAGATTTCTCCCCTCCATAATAAAGACGTCCTTGAGCTGGGTGCTGGAACTGGACGGGTCAGCTGCCTACTCGCCCCCTATCCGAGCAGCCTGATCGCAACTGACATCTCCTCCTTCATGTTATCTCAAGGGAAAAACAACCTCTTAAAATTAGACATGGACAACTGGCATTTGACCCTGGCTGCTCACCAGGCTTTGCCGTTTTCAAGCAATACGTTTGATCTTGCCATCTCTGGATGGAGCTTCCATGGTGTTGCCCTTGATTCTCCAAATAATTGGCAAGCAACCCTAGCTCAAGCCCTAACGGACGTTGCGCGGGTTTTACGCCCTGGGGGCAAAGTCATTCTGATTGAATCATTAGGCACAGGCTTTGAAACACCTCATCCGCCTGCTGATCTGGCTGACTATCTTGTCGGCCTGAAAGCCCATGGGTTTACTTCCACCTGGATCCGCACGGATTACTGCTTCAAGGACAAAGCAGAGGCGCAAGATCTGACGACCTTCTTCTTCGGGGATGCGCCCATGCCAATATGGGAAACCGAAAAGGGTGTGATTGTACCAGAGTGCACCGGGTTGTGGTGGAAAACACATAAGTAAATTTTGTCAACGCAAGATTTAATTAATCAATCATCCCATACCGACCCAGCACCATCTAAGGGGTTGTATTGAACCGTGCGGCGTGCTGCATCTTTACCGTAACCGCTTAGATCACAATATTTTAACTCCAAGGTGAAAGGCCTGCTAGATATTGGCTCTCCAGGATATTGGGATTTCAACCTTCATGGGCATCCACCAGGACTTGGGTCTCCTTAAAAACAATCAAGATTGCACCACTGATCCACGGAATTGCCTCCTTTGGGTGATATTTATCTACAATTCAGCCAGCAGTGCAAAGTTTAATGATCACATCTATCCCAAATTCTCATGAACAAGTTGATTTGATGCAAAAATACTATCCCAAATCAACCCTCTGTAAAGATGCCAAAACCAAAGCATTGTAATTAAGTGAAATATTCTAAGGATTTTCTAAGGTGTTACTTCATTAAATTCAGTAGAATTGCAATTAAGAACACCTTATAACCCGGTGTGGAAAAGGAACAAAAACAATGA
>JAYELT010000125.1:0-2334 GCA_034717715.1 Chloroflexota bacterium
TTTACATCATGGACGGGCATCCGTTGTTGTACACCTTTGATGAAGAAGGGCAATGGACCTTTCAACTCCCCTATTTTCATAACGATGCCCCTTACGTGTGGGATGATGACAGCCCGGATTATATGGATCCAACCTATATCCCTGAAGCGCCCAGCTTTGAGTGGCAGTGGGCGGTCAGCGATATCATCAATGCGATCGTGGGTGCAGGGTTGGAGCTTGAATTCTTTCATGAGTTTGATGCCTTAAGCGATCCTGTCTTCCCCGAGATGTCGCAGAGAGCGGATGGGTTGTATGCTTTTGGAGGTACCCCTGTCGCGTTACCGATCATTTTTTCCCTCAGAGCACACCGAAAGGGATAAGCTTAAGAAACATGGTCGAAAAAGAACCCCTCTACGACCGGATCTATGCCATGGTAAGGCGCATTCCGCCCGGACAGGTCACCACCTACGGGCGCATCGCAGAACTGGTGAGCGGGTGTACGGCGCGCATGGTCGGCTATGCGATGGCAACCCTCAAACGGGGAACCGTACCAGATGTGCCCTGGCAGCGAGTGATCAATGCCAGGGGTAAGATCTCGGTCCATGGCGACGGCATCGGCAACGCCATGCAGCGGACCATACTGGAGCAGGAAGGTGTCCTTTTTGATGAGACCGATCGTGTGGATTTCTGCCGTTTTGGTTGGCCGGGCCCGGATGAACCATATTAGAGCTTGAAAGCCCCTCTCTTTCAAATGATTGGAGCGTAGAAAATGGCAATCGTTTTGAAGGCACAAACAGAAATCATCTTATACGTACAAAATATGAACAGTGTGGTGCGCTTCTACCGGGATGTTTTGGGCCTTTCAATCCGATATCCCCAGGGACTAGCGGATTACTCAGTCGAGATGTGGGTGGAGTTCATCCTTGGAGACACCATCCTGGCCCTTCATGGTGGCGCGGAAACTCAGCCTGACGACCTGCATGAGATTGTCTTTTGGGTTGATGATGTCGTACAGGCGAGGGAAGCCATTATCGCCACAGGGTACGACTTGAACGACATTCGCGCACTTGAAGACAACACCTCCATCGCACAAGGCCTGGACCCAGCCGGTCACCGTTATGCCATCCGGGCAGTCAAAGAAGGTTGAGATGACAACGCAATACTACCAGGATTCACAATTTGCAAAAATCTATCAAGATCTGGTGGAGCGGGAGGATTATGAGAACAACTTACTGCCCGCCATCCAGAAGATTTCTCCCCTCCATAATAAAGACGTCCTTGAGCTGGGCGCTGGAACTGGACGGGTCGGCTGCCTACTCGCCCCCTATCCGAGCAGCCTGATCGCAACTGACATCTCCTCCTTCATGTTGTCTCGAGGGAAAATCAACCTTCAAAAATCGGGCCTGGACAACTGGCATTTGACCCTGGCTGCTCACCAGGCTTTGCCGTTTTCAAGCAATACGTTTGATCTTGCCATCTCTGGATGGAGCTTCCATGGTGTTGCCCTTGATTCTCCAAATAATTGGCAAGCAACCCTAGCTCAAGCCCTAATGGACGTTGCGCGGGTTTTACGCCCTGGGGGCAAAGTCATTCTGATTGAATCATTAGGCACAGGCTTTGAAACACCTCATACACCTGCTGATCTGGCTGACTATCTTGTTGGCCTGAAAGCCCATGGGTTTACTTCCACCTGGATCCGCACGGATTACTGCTTCAAGGACAAAGTAGAAGCACAAGACCTGACGACCTTCTTCTTCAGGGATGCGCCCATGCCCATGTGGAAAACCGAAAAGGGTGTGATTGTACCGGAGTGCACCGGGCTGTGGTGGAAAACACTTAAGTAAATTTTGTCAACGCAAGACTTAATTAATCAATCATCCCATACCGACCCAGCACCATCTAAGGGGTTGTATTGAACAGTGCGGTGTGCTGCATCTTTACCGTAACCGCTTAGATCACAATATTTTAACTCCCAGGTGAAAGGCCTGCTAGATATTGGCTCTCCAGGATATTGGGATTTCAACCTTCGTGGGCATCCACCAGGACTTGGGTCTCCTTAAAAACAATCAAGATCGCACCACTGATCCACGGAATTACCTCCTTTGGGTGATATTTATCTACAAATCAGCCAGCAGTGCAAAGTTTAATGATCACATCTATCCCAAATTCTCATGAACAAGTTGATTTGATGCAAAAATACTATCCCAAATCAACCCTCTGTAAAGATACCAAAACCAAAGCATTGTAATTAAGTGAAATATTCTAAGGATTTTCTAAGGTGTTACTTCATTAAATTCAGTAGAATTGCAATTAAGAACACCTTATAACCCGGTGTGGAAAAGGAACAAAAACAAT
>JAYELT010000126.1:0-9525 GCA_034717715.1 Chloroflexota bacterium
TGGAGACAATGGCGGGATTCTTACCGCCCATCTCCAATATAGTGGGTCGGACGTAATCACCCTGAGCAAAGGTGCGATATATCCCCATACCAACATCAAATGAGCCTGTGAAAGTCAACCCATCAACATCTTTGGATTCCACCAGGGTTTTTCCCACGCTCGAGCCGGGCCCGGAGACAAAGTTAACCACGCCATCAGGAATGCCTGCCTGTCGCATGCAGTCGACCAGTAAAACGGTGGTCCAGGTTGTGGCAGAAGCCGGCTTGATCACCAGGGTATTCCCTGCTGTCAGGGCCGCACCAGAAGGTCCGCCGGTGAGCGCTGCGGGGAAGTTGAAGGGGCTGATGACCACCCAAACACCGTAAGGTTTGAGAACGGATGTGTTCATGGAGTCATAGCCGGGCAAGGGGTCCTTACCCATCTTGGCCTGGTAGCCCTGGCTGGCTTCCATCTGGCTGCAGGCGTAGCGGATCAATTCCGCTGTTTCAGCCACATCACCCAGAGCCTCCATGCGATTTTTACCCACTTCCAGGGTGACAACCGCACTGATCTCAAACAGGCGCTGATCAATGATATCGGCTGCTTTACGCAGCAGGTAAACCCGCTCATCCCAATTCATCCGGCTCCACTTTGGAAAAGTTTCACGGGCTGCAGCGATGGCATCTTCCGCATCCCTGGTGCCGCCTTTCTGGAAGGTCGCCAGGTGCATTTCTGAATTAATGGGCGAATATGCTTTGACTTTTTCATCGGTGAAACGTTCCTCTCCACCAATGAACATCGGATATTCCTGACCCAATTTACCCTTCAGCGCTGTCATCGCTTTAGCAAAGCAGGTGTGCAATTCTTCCGGTGGGGTGAACATGGTTGCATAAGTGAGTTTGAATGATTGTTCATTTGCCATAGGACTTGATTCCTCCTTTGATATAAGGTGATCTGAATAAGTTACGGTTACGAGTAGATTGTATCATAACAAGCGTTACGATTCTACACGTGTCACCCGCAAACCGTTAAACGTGACCAACAGCGAGACGCCTATATCCGCAATTACTGCCAGCCACAGAGGTGCATAACCGAGTAAGGCAATCACTGCCACCAATAGTTTGCTTCCCAAACTGAACACGATATTCTGCTGAATCAACCGATTGGCGAATTGCGACAGCTTGATCGCAAAGGGCAATTTTTGGATGTCATCTGCCATCAAAACGATATCAGCGGTTTCCATCGCCTGTGCGCTGCCGCTTCCGCCCATGGCAATCCCCAGGTCAGCGGAAGCCAAGGCGGGGGCATCATTGATCCCGTCCCCTACCATACCCACGGAACCATACTCCACCCGCAGCTTTTTCACAGCCTGTTGTTTTTCATCTGGCAGTAATCCTGCTCTGACGTCATCCAACCCGATCGCTTTTCCCACCCCACGGGCAACTGTAACATTATCACCAGTCAGCATGATCGTGTCCTTACCCATTGTGTTCAATTCTTTCACCACATCCCGGGCAGCAAACCTTGGTGTATCCGCCACAGCGATAAACCCGCGCACTTTTTCACCATCGCACACCAACATCGCTGTTTTTCCCTCAGATTCCGCCTTCTCAACCCAGCCATGGACGATCGCCGGGATATCATGCTCTTCTTCAAAAAGCCTCAAGCTTCCAATCGTCATCTTGCGTCCGTTAATCGTGCCTTCCAACCCCAAACCACCCCGGGTGACCAGGTTTTCCGCTGGGGGATAGCGTGTTGTCACAAGGCGACGTTCTGCTTCTTCAATAATGGCTTGTGCCAGGGGATGGGTGCTGTGCCGCTCCAAGGCATATGCCAAAGCCATCATGTCATCACAGATCAAAGTGCCCTGGCATGCCAGGTCCTTACAGGCAACTACCTTTGGTTGCCCCTGGGTGAGTGTGCCGGTTTTGTCAAAGGCAAAGGCTTCAACCTTTGATAGGGCTTCCACAAAAATCCCGCCTTTAAACAAAACACCTTCGCGGGCAGCTTTCGTCAGGCTTGCCACCATTGTCACCGGTGTAGAGATCACCAATGCACAGGGGCAGCTGATCACCAACAGTACCAGAGCACGATACAGCCATCCATGGGTTCCGTTAGATAGGTTCAGGAAGGGTTCGTTATAAAATAATGGCGGAATCATCGCGACCAGGACCGCTAAGATTACCATGGCGGGAGTGTAATACCTGGCAAATCGATCAATGAATTTTTGGCTGCGTGAATGGCGGGATTGTGCTTCCGTCACCATCTCTATAATCCGGTGCATCGTGCTGTCCCCCACCAGGTTGGTCACTTCAACGATCAATTGCCCATTGCCGTTCACTGTGCCGCTGTAGACCTCGTCGCCAGGTTTCTTCCAAACTGGCAGACTTTCCCCTGTGATAGGGGCCTGGTTCAAGTCGCTCTCCCCTGCAAGGATCACTCCATCCATGGGGATGCGTTCACCCGCACGAGCCAATATATGATCACCAATGATCAGCTCTTCCACTGGGATGAGGTTTTCATGTCCATCAATAAGTTTGACCGCATGGGTGGGACTCAGAGCATTTAAGTTCCTCAACTCTCCCCGTGCACGATCATTGGTAAATCCTTCCAGGGCTTCCGCCAGGTTGAACAGCAAGATCAACGAAGCAGCTTCGAAATACTCCCCAATCACAACAGCACCAATGCCAGCGATCGTCATCAGGGAATTGATATTGAAAGTTCGGGATGTCCACAATACAACCAGACCATGGCGGGCGATTGGCCAGCCTGCCAACACCAAAGCACCGATCTGCAGTGAGATCACCATCCAATCCGGGAAGCCAAGCCAACTAAAGGCCAACGAAGGCATCAAAACGAGTGCAGCGACCAACACCATCTGGGTTTCGGTACGCTGAATGATATAGCGCCAAAATCCCCGCAACACATTTGGTTCGTCAGAAGGGATGGTTGTGGATTGCTTGCCGTCTGCCACGCTGTAGCCCAGTTTGGCGACACGCTTACGCAATTCCCCATCATCAACATCGCCCCTCACTGTGAGTGTGCCATCGAAAAATTGCACTCTCGCCTCATCGATATCAGACATAGCTGCTATAGAAGCTTCCAGGCCCTTCGCACACTCAAGACAATCTAAACCAACAACACAAAAAGTCGTAACAATCATAAATTCAAAAAACCTCAATCGTACAAGATATGTTCAAGGGTCAGCATTAGGATTTCACGCACATGATCATCCGCGAGGGTATAAAAAACTTCACGTCCCTCCTTGCGGTAGCGCACGATATCCAACGTTCGTAAGAGTCGCAGTTGATGCGAAACAGCGCTTTGGGAAACCGATAAATTTTCCGCTAGATAACTTACGCTGCGCTCTGCAGTGAACAACAAAGCCAGGATGCGCAAACGGGTGGGGTCCGCCAGGGCTTTAAAACTCTCTGCCATAGTCTCGATGACCTCTTCAGTCATCTCTTGAAAATTGTTTTCGGTAATCTGGATATCCATTGTCTTCCTTTATGATACCTGATTATATGAGCATGTATTCATTTATTGATTATAATATTTGATTGTTTTTTGTCAAGCCGGGATAAACTTTACACATTTGCAGTTTAGGTATCGGTACCTTACCGCCCTCAACCTGTGCCATAAGCAGAAAAAAATATCCATGGGTGATGTTTATATCATCCATGGATACTGTTCATTGTCTAAAGGATAGTTAATTAAACCGATTTAAAATTCGGGTCACCAGGAAAGTCAGCCAACGGGAAGGCTCACGTTTCTGTCCAAAATTCCACCCACGCCAATCCATCCAGATAGATTCAGGCGTAAAACGGCCTTCAGCGTCCGCCTTTTCACTTATGATCTGAGCCATTTCCTTAACAGCCGGCTGGTTACGGGCTTCCGGGACTTGCGACAGCACTTCCAACACATGCAGGATGTCGTACCATATCAGTGGGGCTTTAAGTTTAGTAAATCCGGATCCCATTGCAAACAGGTAAGGTTTGACAGTGCGGCGCCTGGTCCACAAATCCAATAATGTCTCCACTCCCATTTGTATTTCCTCCCCATACCTGTCTCCAAAAGGCAGTAAAGCCTTTACCATCAGCAGGTTGGCGTAGGGACAGGGATCGCCTTTTTTACCCGGTCCGCGGAAATGACCTAAACTTGCTGTCGCAGCACACGGCCATCCAATCGGATCATGAGCCAGACCAGCCAGATAATCCGCTGCCTGAAGAACCATTGGGTCATCTGTCCCGGCCATTGTTGCCATGGCATAGAGGCTTGAGCCCGCATCACACAGCATCCAACTTAATTCATCTTCACCACTTCCCCCAAAATGTTTAGGAAGATTGACAACGATCTGGAAAGGTCCTTCATCAGCGGTATGATGCTTCACCTTCTTAAGGATCTTAGCTACCTGAGGAATGTCGTCCTTCAATCCCAGGTCTGCAATGAAAACCAGTTTATGCAGCAGATGCCCCGCTTTCTTATGATTTTTCAGTGCAACCCCAGGCCAGGTGGTCAATTCACCCAACAGTGATTGGACTTTTTGATTTGCTGACATTTCAGCATAAGCGGATTTCACTTCTGGGGATTCTGGGTCTTCACCAAGAATGTCCATCCGGGTGCAATAAACAACCCAAGGGTCACCTGACAACAACCATTGATTGACATCCATTGCGCACTCTCCTTTTACCTATTATACCAATCGGGCGATCATCAGCGTCGCCAACCCCAGGTAGAAGAAATAACCCAACGTATCTGTGGTGGTCGTCACGAGAATTGGAGAAGCTAAAGCCGGGTCAAATTTAAGCCGCTGTATCAACAAAGGCACGACCACCCCGGCCAGACCGGCGCACAGCATATTCAGCAAGGTTGACGCGCCAACAACTAATCCCAATAAGGGAGTCCCCTTCCATAGCAGTGCGATCACAGCCACGATCAATACATATAATAAGTAACAAATCGAATGATAGGTACCGGATATGTTTCGTTTGGACGGATCAGGGTCCGGACCAAGTAGAAATTATTGACTATCATTAGTGTTGTTGAGGAGGTTATTATGATTAGAATACCGAAAATTAGAGTCCCTACTCACCCTGGTTAGATTTTGCTGGACGATTTTCTCAACCCAATGGGATTGACTCAACGTGCGCTGGCAGACGCCATTCATGTTCCGTTCCAGAGGGTAAACGATATTGTCAATGGGCGCTGGGCGTGAGTCCTGAAACAGCTCTCCGGTTCGCAAAGTGTTTAGGAACTTCACCGGATTTCTGGATGAACTTACAGTTACGAAGAGATATGTATTTTGCTCAAAACAAAGGGGCAGAAATCTTGAAGGAAACTAAACCGGTTAACGCCCTGTCCAGTTGACCCGGGTGAACGTAGGCGTTATTTGGATCAATAAGGCAGTTCCTTACCTCTCCCCTGAAAGTAAAACACGACCTATCAGTAAGGAAAGGATCAAGCTTTGCTTTCCTCGACCTGGGTTTTCTCCTCGTGTTCAGTTTCCGATGAGAAAGTAGGCATGATCCCATGATCGAAGAAAACATTTACTATTTTCCCCAAATTAAAATAGATTTCTCTGGCAATTAATTGTCTTGAAAGAAGAATTGTTTTATGGCCGTAAAAATATTCTTCTGACCTTTTTAGGAAAGTTGGCGGAATATTCGATTTCAGCAACCTCTACGCCACCATTCTCTCAATTAAACATATTCTTGTAATCCTGATGACAGTGATCGACGTCTTCTGATCAACCGTTTTTTGCAAGGCAGCCACATCCAAGAACAAAAAGTAAACAACCATAGCTTTATTGATGATCAACACCCTGATTGGCATAGGTGTTCTTGTTTTGAGCAGCATTAATGCGATCCTGCTGTGATATTCATTCCTCAGAAGAATGGAAAGCGTTGGATAGTTGAAATAATTTATTACTCAATTACTGAATTTGCGAAGGCGATATAAAAGATGTAACCAGCAAGAGAACTGTTACAATACTAATCAATATGGTCAACATGATAGCGAGCATATTTTGAGGAGCTTTGTTTTTCCATTTCCCCATCAAATTCTCATTGTTAGATAATTTTAGCACCAACACCAAGAGAACAGGGAGCAGAATCGCATTCACTGTTTGCGAAATCCACATGATTGGAAATAATGGAAGTCCAGGGATCAGAACAATTAATACACTGAGAACAATAATCCCCAAGTAGATGGAATAAAAAGCAGGAGCTTCTTTTATTGACCGATTCAAACCGCGCTCGAAACCAAAGGCTTCGCAAAAAGCATAGGTCGTAGAAAGGGGAAGGACTGAAACAGCCAATAATGAAGCTCCCAAAAGACCGGCAGAAAAGAGAACTCGGGCTGCATCGCCAGCTAAAGGTGCTAAGGCCATAGCCGCCTGTTCAGCATTTTCTACTGATATTCCATGATCAAATAAGGTTGCGGCTGTACAGATCACTATAAACGCGGAAATAATATTGCCCCAAGTGGCACCAAATGTCACGTCGATTTTGGTGAGCTTGTAATCAGATATCTTGAGTCCTTTGTCGGCGACGGATGCTTGCATGTAGAATATTCCCCAGGGCGTTATCGTTGTGCCAATGGTTGCAAGGACTGCTAGGATAAAAGAAGGCTCTAAACTAAATTGTGGTACAACGATATTTCGCAAGACTTCGCCCCAAGGAGGGTCGACTAAAATTACGGTAACCACATATCCAATGGCGGAAAGGGACAGGATTAGCAGGATTTTTTCAACGTGTTTATAAGAACCCCTTAATACAAAGAAGCCCACTAATAGAGCTGCAAGTGGAGCTGCAATATAACGACTGACTCCGAACAGTTCTGCAGATGCCGCTATACCTGCGAATTGGGCTACAGTTGTACCCAAATTAGCCAATAATAGGGACAACATCGCAAATGCTGTGACTTTAACACCAAACCGCTCACGGATCAGATCTGCAGTTCCCTTACCTGTAACCACCCCCATTCGGGCGGCCATTTCTTGGATCACGACCTCCCCTATAGTTACTACAAAGATGATGAAAAGAAAACTGTATCCATAAGTTGAGCCTGCCATAGAATACGTGGCGATACCCGGTGCATCATTATCTGCACTCGCGGTGATAATTCCGGGACCTAAGACTGCTAAAAAAAGCCCAATTTTTCGAATCCATGTAGGTAACTTTAACTTCTTCATTGCCATGATCTCCAACCATAAATTAGAAGAATCGCGGTAGCCGCTTTTTCCATGCCGTGGGCAAGACAGAATCTAAGGCATCATCGACTGTCACAATGCCTACTATAACCTCTGTGTCCTCCTCCACAACAGGTATAGAAAGCAAATCATATTTTGCGATCAGATAAGCAACTTCCTTATGCTTTGTAAAAGGCGTGACAGTTATCGGGATCGCCTCTTCCCACGGGTCAAGTGGAGAATCTTGGTCAGCCATCACCAGGTCCCTAAGTGTAACAATCCCTCGTAGGCGTCCCTGGGGGTCCACTATATGAATGTAATACATGACCTCATCTTCCAATGCGTCCTTTGAGTTTCGAAGATATTCAAGTGCAGATGAAACATTCAGAACGTTCGGTACAGAGGCAAATTCTGTAGTCATGATCCCACCAGCCGAATCTTCAGGATAGGCAAGTAATGAACGCACCTCATCGGCATCATCAATTTCCATTAAGCTAAGCAAAGTTTCGCTGGCTTGCCCGGGCAAGTCAGCCAGAAGGTCGGCTGCCTCATCGGGATCCATCTCTTCCAGAACGTCCGCAGCGCGTTCTGGCGAGAGATTAGAGAGAATGCTAACCTGTAAGTCGGAGGAGCTTTCTTCCAGAGTGTCAGCAAGTACCTGATTGTCAAAGCCTTGCAATAATGCATTCGTTGTATGATGATCAAGATCATCAATGATGGATGCGATATCGGCAGGGGGCATTTTTCTTAATTTGTTTTGAGAAACTTGTAAGCGGAGTGGATCATCATGCTCGATCGAGGCGATAACTCTCCAGGGAATTACTTCCGTCTCGACCCGATTTCCAAACGCTCTACTAATTGATTCTCCAATCTTCTCGATACCCAATCGCCGCATTAACCCCCTGCCACTCACGTCCACACCGGTCAAAAGAAAGCGATCACCTGAACGGGCTAATTGAATATCATTGACACGAACCAAACGCTTGCCTTCAATATCCACAATCTGTTGATCCATAACACGGTCATTTAAGTAGAGTTCATGTCCACTGGTATTATACGGTATGATCTTCTCATGAGCCGTTTTCAAGGTAACACTCGGCCATAAACTGGCTATATTAATAGCTGATATGAATTGTAAATTTTGTTGAGGTTCTTTTAGGGAAAGAGCAACAACCGGGGGGACGTTCTTTTCGGTTGAATCAATTAAAATATCCTCCAGTCGTCCAACTTCACGACCGAATGCGTCCCAAACTTTTTGACCGAGCAATTGACTTACATAGATCATGTTTCACCTCGTAATTGTCTCTTTGGTATGTTTGAATTGACAACTCGCTATGAAGAGAAATAAAACAGACGCCTCAATCTCTCAGGCGTCTATATATGTAAATCTATAAAAGCATAGAGAGAAACTAGGTCGGTTTTTTAGTTCTCCTACTAGGGTCGTCTGAGTAACTATCGCCTTCAGTTGCTTGAGATTCTTTCATTGTCCCATTTCCATTGCTATGACAGCAATTAAGCAAACTATAAACAAAACAATTATATCACTTGAGGCGTCAAGAATCTAGTGCAACGAATAAAGGGTTACTGTCAAGATTTTCCATATTTACAAACAAATCAGAGAACTCCTTTAGGATGGATCCGGTCTCTCAAAACCCTTACCCAAGGTCTATTCAAGTGACAAAGTTGTAAAGCTGGGACCTTTGCCTGGATCCAATCACCATCATCTCGGACATGTTTTGTGGGATATTTCTTTTTTGTAATTATCTCCGGCTTCTGGAAAGGTTTGAATGCGTTTTGCTTCAATGCGGTTTTATAACGGCAAACAGCCAACATCGCCTTAGCGCCATCCATACACCAGCTGCGTCCCCGACCCTTGAGACGCCTGACGACCAGTTTATCCATGTTCCCTTCAATAGTGCCCAGATTGCTCACCCTGGTCTTGAGGTGTGCACGACAATCCGGGCCCAAAAGCCCATCCTGAGTAAAACCAAAATCTTTGAAATCCTTATCCCCGTAGCTTGCTGCGGGGAAATGCCCTCTTATTGATTGTTGATCAAGTATTGAATGAATTTACGCATCTTCTGAGCGGTATTGAATTTTGTTTTGGACAATACCTGATGCATGTCTGGTAAGATGGCTTCCAGGCCTTCCTGACAAATTTGAGTGATCCAAGCACTTGTTTGAGCTGTGAACCCAAAGGCTCGTCTGGCTTCCCGGTACAGATGATAGCGATCCAGGACAAATTCACAATTGGGGAGACTCAACAAATCAAAGCTTTGACGTACCCAGGCGTTGCCATCGCCTCCCACGATCATCTGATCTGTTTTTGATAGATCGCAATGCTGCCAGGCTGTTTT
>JAYELT010000127.1:0-2289 GCA_034717715.1 Chloroflexota bacterium
AGATCCTTTTCGTGAGCTGAGCCGGTGATAAATTTCATTCCCTGGTTTTCAAGCCAGGCGCGCACTGATAAAGCCTCCCCATCCGATACCCTGGACATCTCCGCCAATAAAGCTGATTGGCTTAGCCTTTCTTTGTAAATCCCAATTTGATTAAGGTATTCATCATCGATGATCGCGTTGTACATTCCCATGCAGCCCTCGTCAAAAACACCTATGATGGCTTTTTTCTTCAAGAGCTGTTCAGCCAGGGATCTTCCTAGCTCCATATCGAAGGAAGAAATTTCATCAGGTTCCATCTTCCGTAAATGGTTGATATTGTGTGAAATAAAGCCAGTATCCAACCATTCCTTCAGTCCATTCAGGAAAAATGGATCTTTGAAGTCCTCACTCCAGATTGTGCTGAAGGGTTTGCTGATCTTTACGAGACAAGCGTTCAGGTTCAGCAGACCTACCAAACCGGGCCACCTCCCAGACCAATTTGCAATCGTCAGGATTGGACCACGATGATCTCTTAATCCAGCCAGGATATGATGGCTGTACTGCCAGGCTGAGATGGCAACAACTAGCCTGGTATCGGGGTCGATTTCTCGGAAGATATCGATACCCATGCGCTGATTGTGAATGAACCTATGTCCAAGCGCAGGATCAAAGCGCACCATCTCCTTTAGGGAATAGCCAAATTCTCTGAATGCCTCTGCCAGCTTGACTTCCATGGCTTCCTGTGCTGACCAGGTTGTCCGATTTCTTAGTTGGCGCATATCCCCGCTGCGCACCAGAGCAATTTGATCGGACGGCAATGGGATTGGTCCTTCGTGTTTATCGGATTCGTTCTGTGCAGAAAGCAAATTATTTCTTCCTTGGGATTTCATTTAGGGTGATTTCTGGTAATAAATCCTGGACATCCCTGTAATGTAGGTCAGCGGTACCCTCTGTGAGCACGACTGCAGCGCTGACTGCCCCAGCCCACCTCAAAGCCTCTGACCAAGCCTCACCTTGGTTAAGTCGCCAAACAAGCGCTGCAGAGGCAGCATCACCCGCTCCTGCAGCATTGACCACTTGTAGAGTGGGAGGGATTGCATGGAAGATCCCAGCGGGTGTGAAAGCCAGTATCCCTTGTGCCCCACAGGTAATCACCAGCGATTCCATGGGAGATTGCCTGTATACTTGTTCTGCCTGGAGAATTAATTCTTCGATCGAATTGGAGTGAGCATCAAAGGTCCATTCAAATTCTTTCCAATTCATCTTAAGTACATCAGGCTTCTCGGAAAGGGTCGGTTTTATATATTGGCTGTGACTATCGATCAGGACTTTGACACCTGCTTGATGAGCAAGTTGAATGAGCATTACGAAAAAATCTTGGGGGAGCGAGGCTGGAAAGATACCCCCTGTGATGATCCATTCTGTGTTTTCTAATTCTTGGTGAAACTGTTGAGTGAATTGCTCCAGGTGCTTATCGCTGACAGAGATTCCACCACTAAACAAGTGTGTGTGGCGTTGGTGTTTTTGTTCGGCAATAATGGTTGCGCAGCGAGTTTCTCCATCAACCCAAGTAGGCTTCGACTGGATCCCATACTGGTTGACTAAAGAGGATAGCTGTTTTCCTGTTTCACCAGCCAGGAAACAGAGCGCTATGCTCTCTTGGTGCAGGTGACTCAAGGCAACCGATGAATCCAGCCCTTTGCCGCCGACACTGAGGATTGTCTTGTGAGCATGCATCACAGACGATGATAGCCATTCATCAATGAAATAGATTTTGTCCAGAACAGGATCGGGTGTGACCGTTAGTATCATGTTGGTATCACTTTGGTTTACCTCTATGCGATCCATTTTTGTGCGATTTGACACCAGGCGTTGGTTTCCACGCGTTCGAGGCAATCAAGCGCCCAGAAAAGAGTAGGTCCAACGACAAAAATCCCGTGTTGAGGCATCAGCACAGCTGCGCCAAATTTTTTCATTTTCTCTTCTTTCCCGCGCAATTTTCTGACAATTTCTTCACCTTGCTCTTTGGAATACATTGGTTTTTCGGCGATAAACTCGAATTCATCGGCGAGCACCTGGGTCGACTTGAGCAATGCTTTGATTGGCTTTTCGGCGACACAGAATGGCAGGATATTGAATGGGTGCGAGTGGATGATCCCATTGATCTGAGGAAAGGCACGATAAACCAGCAGGTGCGAGATCGATTCTTTTGAGTGAAGGGGGTTTTCTAAGAGCGCATCGCTATCAATTGGCGCTGAGAGGATTTGTCCAGGGGATAAATTCCAATGATGTAATTGACCCGCACGCGTG
>JAYELT010000128.1:0-9434 GCA_034717715.1 Chloroflexota bacterium
ACGAGGACAAGAAATTCTTTGTCTTCGACGGCAATATATAAATCTGTCAGCGCGGTGAAATTACCATATTTCTTAAATACATGATCATATGTTACGCTTGCCATAATTTGTGTTCCTCCAATCTGTACAATATAGTGAAAAAATTCTACCATAAGTTTGTTGTCTCTTTGCTGAAAGTATGGTTTTGATCCAAATATCTCGTAAGCTTTAAAACACGCTGCTGTATAAGCCCATATCATATGAATGGTACTTAAAAGAAAAGAACACCAATTATTAATCTAATTGGTGTTGCTTTGTTAAGTGGCAGATTGTAACCGCTGTTTCTTTTCGAGGATGGTTGTCCTAAGGTTCTTAAGTCGCTTCATCGCATTGTTATGACCATACCCAAAGTAGTCATGAAGCATTGTATATTCGGTGTACAGGCGATTATAAGTTTTTTTATCTTTGTTATTAGGGAAAAAAGATACCTCACTGAGATGAGCCATATTTCTACTTGCTTCAGTAACGGTTTTGTATCCACCGCGGCTTTCTCCGGCAGCAACAGCAGCATAGATTGCAGACCCAAGGGCAGAAGTATAGGGACAATCAGCGACTTTGATCTCCATGCGTGTGACATTTGCTAAGATATTTAATAGCAACTTATTTTTTAGCGGTTCATCTCCTGTGACAATGATTTCGTTGATAGGGACACCACTGGCCAAGAAAGTTTCAAAAATCTTACGGGTTCCAAATGTGGTTGCCTCAAGCAGGGCACGATAAATTTCTTCAGGTTTGGTTGCCAGGGAATAACCTAAGATCAGCCCAGTTAAATCACTATCTGATAGTATGCTTCGATTACCATTCCACCAATCCAGAGCAACAAGCCCTGATTCGGCTGGTTGGAGAACGGCAGCCTTTTCTTCTAAGAGTTGATGAATGGTTATTTTTCTTTTGCGTGCTTCTTTTTCATATGCTCCAGATACAGCATTTTCCACGAACCAAGCAAAATGATCCGCCCCGCCAGCTTGTCCAGCCTCGTACCCGATCATGCCTGGGATGATCCCATCTTCCACCATACCGCACATACCTGGTACACGATATTCTTTATTCGAAAGGATCATATGTACAAAGCTTGTTCCAAGGATCATAGCCATTTTTCCTGGTTCAGCAACTGTTGCAGCTGGAACTGCTGCATGGCCATCTAAAATACCTGTCGCAACAGGCGTCCCAGGGTTGAGTCTCATCCATTTTGCGGCTTCTTCAGTTAATTCTCCAGCCTGTTGTCCAAGGGGAGTAATTTCGCGTTTCATCTTTTTATCCACCACATTGGTCAGGCTACGATCCATGGCGGTGAAGAAGGTTTCCAATGGGAAGCCCTCGCTTTTTGACCATAAGGCTTTATACCCCGCTGCACATAAATTGCGGGTTTCAACACCCGTTAATTGCCAAACGATCCAATCTGAAGCTTCAATGATTCTATCTGCTGCATGGTAAATAGAAGAAGATTCATCATAAATCTCCCAAACCTTGGGAAAGAACCATTCCGCGTTGATCCGTCCACCATAGCGGTCCATAAAAGCTTCATAACGTTCATTACCCAGCTGCGTTATCCGATCCGCTTTATCTTGCGCAGCATGGTGCTTCCAGAGTTTTGGCCAGGCATGTGGTTCGTCTTTATAATCTTCAATTATTGCTAATGGGGTGCCTGAACTCGTTGTTGGGATGACAGTAGAACCTGTAAAATCAACACCGATACCAATTACCTGGCTTGGATTGACTTGACTGTCTCTCATGATCTTTGGAATCATGCGTTTTAAGGCGTTGATATAGTCACCAGGGTGTTGTAATGCCCAATCAGGACCTAACTCGATGTGGCTATCTGGCAATTCTTCAGTGATCACTCCATGGGAATATCGATAAACAGAAGAGGCAGCAATTGAACCGTTATTGACATCCACCAATACTGCCCTTGCTGACTCCGTACCAAAATCAATCCCTACCGTGTATTTTTGGGTTTCTGTCAAGTGAAGTTCTCCTCAAAGTTATTCATTAAAGAAGTGATGATGATCGGTTAATTATCCAATAAGCCAGCACCAGATGCAAGCTCTTGCATTTCCTGGGTGATCTTTCGTTTTCTCTCGGTGTTAATAACGCTTTTAAGTTCCTCAATAATTTCTTCCGCATTATCTTCAGCTTCCTGGAGCAAATTGTATCGATAAGAATTTTCTGCAATCGTTGATTTTAACAGGGTCTGGTAGAAGCTAGAAGCAATTTTTTGATTAATGATCTGATTGTAAATCCCTTTTGGATCGGTTTCAATAATGGGGGGCGGCCATATGCTTTTATTACGGGTTGAGCTGTCAGCCATAGACTGATTGGTATAGGGGATGAGTTGATGTGTTGAGAATTGATTTTTATTGCCTTGTGTAATTTGATTAAAGATCAGGATGAAATGATTGAATGCGTAAGATTCATATTGTTTCAACCACTTCGTGGTGAGTTGATAAGAATGTGTATAAGAGGTGATATTTGGCGAGTGTAGGGATTTACGCCAGGATAAGTTGACGCCTAAGTACTCCAGATGCTGGATCAGCCGTGATCCCATTGCCCACACTTGATAGCTTGAGAATTTTTGGGAGTTGATCCACAACAGGGCATTATTTGATAATGTCCTGTTGAATTTTCCACACAAACCTCGTTCTGTACCGATGATCAAGATAATTGTGTCTGCAATTTGTCTTTTCTTTTTTTGTTGGCTAGACCTGGAAGCCTTCCGAAATTTAATTTTCGGCAAAATTTCTGAAAGAATAGGATCGAATTTTGTTTCATATTGATTTAGATCGATGATTTTATTCGCTGCTGTTTGCCAGGTACCCATCGATAAGGTCCTGAGAGCCGCCAATAATGGTTCTATAGCTTGAATATTATTCAGTCGTGATTTTGCACGTTCAAAGTTCGGTGTCATGAGTTAGGTTAAAAGGCTTCTATTCTGCTGATGTCCCAGATAAAAACGACTGCACCACCCAGATCAGCTGTCACAGGTGTTTTACCCATTGCTTCGTAATTCTCCGGGACCTGTGTGCTCATTTCCACACGTGTACGACAATTTGCCTTGATGATTTCAATAACTTGTTCCAATTGTTCTTTTTTCACAGCAATAAATAATGAATACTGACTTTGCTGCAGCATCCCGCCATGGGTTTCAGCATAAGTGGCGGTATGTCCCGCATTGACCAAAGCATCCAGAACTTGATCAGCGTTATTAGATGGAACGACAACCATCATCATTTTCATATGTTTTGGCCTTTCTTTTGATTCCACTGCTGATTAAAAGTTGACAATGTGCGGTTCAATTCTTCAATTATTTGGGTTGTTAAATTCACTTCTTTTTCAATCTCGCTTAATAACTTAGTCTCTTTTCTGGAAAAGTCATTTCTCAATGATTGTTCATAGATTGACATTTGCGATATTGGCACCTCTTCAAAAAAACCTCGGTTCAAAGCATATAAAACCACAATCGTCATCGGAAATGAATATGGCTGATTTGGTTTTTGTTTCAAAAGGGTCAATATACGTTTCCCTTTTTCTATTTGCTGACGGGTTGTTTTATCAACCTCAGTTCCAAATCGCGTGAAGTGTTCAACTTCCTGGTATTGTGATAATTCCAATTTTAAATTCCCGACCAATTCGCGCATGGCAGGTTCTTGGGCCCTACTGCCAACCCTTGAGACCGAGCGGCCAATATCAATAGCTGGCTTCTGTCCCAGGTTGAAAAGATCAGCATCAAGCATTAATTGCCCATCTGTTATTGAAATAAGGTTGGTTGGGATGTAGGAAGAGATATTGCCGTTTTGGGTCAAAGCAATAGGTAAGGCTGTGATTGAACCGCCTCCTTCCTCTTGTGAGAGTTTACATGCACGCTCTAATAATCTGGAGTGAACATAGAAGATATCTCCAGGATAAGCTTCACGTCCCGGTGGTCGGCGTAATAATAAGCTCAATTCACGGTAAGCATTTGCATGCTTGCTGAGATCGTCAAAGACGATCAGAACGTCTAACCCTTGATCAAGGAAGTATTCCGCCATCGTCATGCCTGTATATGGAGCGAGGTATCTTAGAGCGGGTTGATCATCCGGACTGCTTAAGACAATCGCAGTGTTGGGCAGAAGGCCATTCTCTCTGATTGATTTGATTACTGAAAGTGTAGAAGATTTCTTTTGACCAATGGCTACATAGATACATCTCACACCGGTATGCTTCTGACTAAGGATGGCGTCAACGGCTAAGGTGGTTTTTCCTGTTTGTCGATCCCCAATAATCAATTCCCGTTGACCGCGGCCGATTGGAAACAAGGCATCAATGATTTTGGTGCCTGTGAAAAGAGATTTATTTACCGGTGTCCGAAGAATTACACCTGGTGCGATCTTCGAAAAAAAACGGAATTCGCTGGCTTCGATTGCTTCGTTTTTGTCCAGAGGGTTTCCTAATGGATCAATAATCCTACCAAGCAGTTGAGACCCTACAGGTATTCTCAGCCGATTGCCAGTCGCTTGGACCAAGTCTCCACCCCGAATGCCTTTTTCGCTTCCTAACATGATGAGATCAACACTTTTCTTATCGAGATTGAGCGCCATCCCCTCGATCCCTGTCGGAAAGGTGACAATTTCATCAATACTTACATTGGGTAACCCTGATACAGTTGCTACGCCGTTACCGATACGGTAAACAGTACCCACATCATGGAAACGGACGCCTGAAAGTAACTGCCTGGATTGATCTATTAATGTTTTAACAAGACCTTTGATTTCCTTTTTTGGCTTACTTTTCCGGTATTTTTCGACTTGTGTTTTGACTTGTTCTAAGAACTCTTCCCTGTTTGTATCCGTCTTTAATCTGGAATGCAGATTTACAGAAAGGTTCTCCAATAGCTCTTTCTCTGTAGAGGATATTCTTGTCTCATTCTTCGACATCAACACTCTCTTCAAGGGCATTAACAACTTCAGATTTCAACTCATTTAATTCCATTGCAAGTGTGTTTTCCACAATCAGGTCACCGATACGAGCTTGGACTCCTGCAATAAGCTCTGCATCTACTTCAATTTCCATGCTGATATTTTTATCTGCCAAGGCGCTAAAGGTACGAATGAGCAACCGCTGCTGTTCTGGAGAAAGGGTTTTAGCGGTTGTTACATATACAGTAGGAGTCTGATTAGCTAAAGAATCGCGAATGTTTCTAACTTGACGCATATCGCTTTTCCCTAAATCCCAAATTTCAGAGTTTAGAACTTCGACAAGATTGTCGTGAGTTACCTCGGGTGTTGTCTTACGCAAAATCTGGCCACTTATATTTAAGATCGTACCTACAAGATTTTCTTGCAGCTCTTCAAATTCTTGTTGCTGACGTTTGGTAGCTTCATTTTCTGCCTCGCTGAGAATTTTCTCAGCTTCCTTTTGTGTGATTTCTAAAAGCGATGAACTTTCATCCTGTGCTTGTTGATAGGCTTCTTCAAGGCGTGATTCGATTTCAGCGTCAATCGAAGATAAACGCTTTTCGATCTCGGCCAATATTTGATCTGCTTGCTGTTCCTTTGATCGCGCCTCTGCTAATAATGCTTCTTTTTCAGCAGAATGTTGATTGATCCGCTTAATGGATGGTTTGAACAACAGGAAATAGAGGGCTACAGCTAGCACAAGGAAATTAATAATCTCAGCTAGAATCGTTACCAGATCAATATCCAGCATTTATGCTCTCCTTGTATTGATTAGAAAAAGCGATCGAGTATAGGGTTTGCAAATATCAATACTAAAATCACGAGTAATGAATAAATCGCAGTTGATTCCAGCAGCGCCATTGAAATTAGCAAGGTGGTCCGCAAATCATTCGCTGCATCAGGTTGACGGGTAATACCATCCAATGCCTTTTGTACAGCGATGCCCTCCATTATGGCTGGCACAATACAGCCAATTACAATGCCAACGGTCGCGACGATGATTGTAATGACAGAGATCAGAGTTGGTGAGTCGAGTTGCCACATATGAGAAAATCCTTTCTACTTTTTATGATGATTCCTTGATTGTTTTCTTAAGTTCTCGCCGTTCCTGTTCCACTTCTTGGATCTCTACAGCTGAAGCGATATACAGAGATGCTAACACAAGAAAGATGTAGGCTTGTAAAACACCAGTTAACATTCCTAATGCAGCCAGGGGTAAGGGAGCAATGAATGGGATCAATGCGAAGACAATAGCAACGATGAGATCGGTGCTGAGGATATTACCAAACAGCCTGACAGCTAGAGATAATGTTCGTGAAAATTGACTGACAATTTCTAAGGGTAAGATGAAAATTGGATTAGCAAAATCTTTCAAATAACCCCAAAGTCCCTTTTCCTTTATACCATATACATGAACTGCAAAGAAGACAATTATTGAAAGTGAGATGGTCGTATTGATGTTGGCTGTTGGTGAGACCATCCTGGGGAAGATACCGAAGATATTTGCTACAAGTAAAAATACTCCCAAAGTGCCAAGGATCGGAAGGTATTTTGTGACGTCCTTGTCCTCATCCATCACGGAACTGACAATGCTATTAATAGATTCGACAATCATTTCACCTAGATCGGGTTTGAATTGTTTTATGATGATCGCAAGAATGATTATCAGCAACATCATGACCCAGGTTGATACGACGGTGTCTGTAATTTGTAATCCGAAAAGTGTAAAGACAACTTGTGGTGATAAAACCGCCATCATAAAACCTCTTGGTCTAATCCTTGGGTATTCCATCTTCTAGTGTAGTTGTTTAGAATCAACAACCTTACAGCCAATAACGAAAAGAATACAATCAACATTGCAATAATTGAAGACGATAAAGCGATGAAAAAAATAAAGCCAATCAAAGACCAACGCAGTACAGCGCCACCAAAAATCAACCACTTGCTTAGATTTGCATTTCCTGGATGGATTACCTTCACTGACCAATATTGAGTGAAAAAGCTTGCGATCGCTAAACCAGCTCCGGCACAAATCCATAATAGATAATCGAAGATATTCATGTGATTTTTTCTTCTTCTCTTGATTGGTGTTTGGCTACCTTTAATCGAAATATTTCCAGCTGTATGAGTTTGTATAAGTTGTAATATCCCATTACTATGCCAACGATCAGGAACACCAACGTATAGGTGTAATTTGAAGGTGATGACTGATCTAGATGGTAGCCAAATAGGACACCGCCAAAGATTGGCAAAGCGATCTCCAACCCAATAGTTGTTAAGAATATGTCTTTAACAAAGGAGATTTTTGGTGACGACTTTTTTTCAGGCATTGAAATTTTCATTATATATCTGTCTTACCTCAATCTGGCATTATTTCTTTGATCAATGTTTCCATCAGACGAGTATATTCACTATCCTTATCTTTCATGACATGAGATTTTTCTTGAAAGACCTCGCCTGCCGTGAGAATGGTGATAAGATTATTTCTGATTTCCATTACACCTGCGTGGATATGGATCTGTTTTTCTTCGCCTAATTTGTGATAGGTTACCTCTCCTCTATTTGTTTCAGCGATCAGGGGCGCATGCCCTGGGCGAATGCCTATAGGACGGTCATTGGCCAGGGAAATGTTGACAGCATTGAGATCTGTTATTTCGACAATCTTCCCTTCAGGAGAAAGGATTCTTAGTGTCAGTAATGATTTAGCACTCATAAGGTTTCTTCTTGATAGAGATCGTGTGCCTTTTCCAGGACATCATCGATTGTGCCGACCATATAAAAGGCTTGTTCTGGAATAGAATCGTGTTTGCCTTCTAATATCTCCTTGAATCCATTGATTGTGTCTTGAAGGGAGACTAATCTGCCCGGGTCTCCTGTGAAGTCTTCTGCAGCAAAAAAAGGTTGTGATAAGAATCGCTGTATGCGGCGTGCCCTAATGACCGTTCTTTGATCTTCTTTACTTAATTCTTCCAAACCAAGAATAGCAATGACATCTTGAAGGTCTTCGTACCTTGTAAGCGTTGATTTGACCTGCATGGCAACGTCATAATGCTCTTGGCCAACAATCTGAGGAGATAATAATGCCGATGAAGAAGTGAGTGTATCAATTGCGGGATAAATTCCAAGATCCACTAACTTTCTTGATAGCACTGTAGCAGCATCAAGGTGTGAGAATGTTGCGGTCACGGCCGGATCTGTCATGTCATCAGCGGGAACATAGACTGCTTGAACGGATGTCACACTGCCAGAAGAAGTTGTTGTGATGCGCTCCTGGAGCATGCCCATCTCAGATTCAAGTGTAGGCTGATAACCAACTTCACTTGGTAAACGCCCTAATAATGCTGATACTTCTGAGCCAGCCTGGATGTAGCGGAAAATGTTGTCGATAAAAACAAGCACTGGACGATCTTCATAATCTCGGAAGTATTCCGCCATGGTTAGCGCAGCAAATGGTGTCCGCAATCTTGCCCCCGGGGGTTCATTCATTTGCCCGAAAATGAGAACCGTGGATTTCATAACATCACGCTGGTTTAATTCAAGATAAAGCTCATTTCCCTCACGGCTGCGTTCGCCAACGCCCGCAAATATGATGTTCCCGGAATATTTTTTTGTGGTGTTGCGCATTAATTCAATGATTAGAATGGTTTTACCCACACCTGCGCCCCCAAATAACCCGATCTTGCCACCACGTGGATAGGGCGTTAACAGGTCAATGGCTTTGATACCTGTGATAAAAGGAACGGTTACGACGCGCTGGCTTGATAAAGCGGGGGAAGCTTTGTGGATAGCATGGTAAATGGTATCTTCAGAAATAGGTCCTTGATTATCAATCGGTTCACCAAGGATGTTGAACATACGACCAAGTGTTTCCTTACCCACAGGAACTTTGATCGGTTCGCCTGTATCCTCCGCTACCAACCCTCGCTGTAATCCAGCAGTGGATCCCATAGAAATCGTGCGGACTGTATTCGCATCAACATGTTCTTGAACTTCTAAGATGAGAGGCTTTCGATTTTCCCTGATCACCTGAAGTGCATTATGGATGCTGGGTAACCCGCCTGTTTGAAATTCCACATCAACAACAACACCCACAGCTCTGACAATAATGCCCTTGTTCTTAGTTTCCAAGATTGTCGTCTTCAAAAAGGATTCCTCAGGTTATTCGATTGATTACCATACTGCGCTCTTTCAAAATAAATGGTATGAGAATAATTATCCATAAATTAGTAAGGTTTGTCAAATTGTTGTTTTTTGTTTCGGACTAAGGATAAGGATTTTCTTGAAATGGCAAGGTTATTCTGAAAATACTTGAAAAGGGCTAAGTTATCAACACTGAGATAAGTCGTTATTGATAAATTTCAATCATTAATTGTCGCTGTGGGTGAAAAGGTTGGAGTGGGATACAGTAGATATCTTTTAGGATACCACCCAACTTGTCCATTCTCAGTCTGGACTTTTACCCAG
>JAYELT010000129.1:0-2272 GCA_034717715.1 Chloroflexota bacterium
AGTTTTCAGGCGCCAGCTGGGATTCGGAGAACGAAGGCTTCTTTTACAGTCGTTATGATTCTCCCAAGGATGGGGCTGCCCTTAAGCAGGCGAACTACTTTCACAAGCTTTACTATCATAAGCTGGGGACCGACCAATCAGAAGATCGTTTGGTGTATGAGCGATCAGACCAAAAGGAGTGGGGGTTCAACGGTGAAGTGACGGAGGATGGACGTTACCTGATCATCTACGTCTGGCACGGTACGGCGGCTGAGAATGGGGTGTTTTTCCTTGATCTTTCTGATCCCAATGCTGAGGTAGTGGAGCTGCTGCCGCATTTTGATGCTGAATACGAGTTGATCGATAATCAAGGGGAACAGTTCTTCTTCAAGACGGATCACAACGCCCCACAGAATCGATTGGTGCGGATTGATCTTGGGAACCCTGAGCCCGACCAATGGAGGGAGATCATCCCTGAGACTGAAGACAAGCTGGAATATGTTGATCATGTCGGGCATCGTTTTGTATGCACCTATTTGCACCATGCCGCACATAAAGTACGTTTTCTCAAAGTTGATGGCACACCTGATGGGGATCTGACCTTGCCAGGGTTGGGGATGGTCGTAGGGTTTACTGGACGCAGCGATGACACCGAGACCTTTTATCAATTTTCCGGCTTCACCACACCCGGCACCGTTTATCGTATTGATTTTGAAAAACGAGAAAAATCAATATTTCGGAAACCACAGGTGACCTTTGACCCTGAGGCTTACGTCACCGAGCAGGTCTTCTATAAAAGTAAAGATGACACACGCGTTCCGATGTTCATCAGCCATCGTAAAGATATTGAGATCAACGGCGAAACCCCTACTTATTTGTACGGGTATGGTGGTTTTAATATTTCGCTGCCGGTCAGTTTCAGCGTACCCAATCTCGTGTGGATGGAGATGGGGGGGATCTATGCCCAGGCACATCTGCGCGGGGGCGGGGAATACGGCCGCGAATGGCATGAGGCTGGTATGAAAGGGAATAAGCAGAATGTCTTTGATGATTTCATTTCAGCAGCAGAATTCCTGATTGAAGAAGGCTACACCTGCACAGAACGCCTGGTGATTGGCGGTCGCAGCAACGGCGGATTGTTGGTTGGTGCCTGTCTGACACAGCGCCCCGATTTGTATGGCGTATGCCTGCCGAATGTGGGTGTGATGGATATGCTCCGGTTTCACAAATTCACCATTGGGTGGGCATGGGTTTCGGATTATGGTTCCCCGGAAGACCCAGAAGAATTTGAGACGCTGCGAGCCTATTCGCCTTACCACAATATTCGAGAGGGTGTCCATTATCCACCCACGATGGTCATGACGGGCGACCACGATGACCGTGTGTTCCCGGCTCACAGTTTTAAATTTGGGGCGCAGCTGCAGGCGGCACAGGCTGGAGAAAACCCTGTGCTAATCCGGATTGAGACACGCGCAGGGCATGGTGTCGGCAAACCGACTGCAAAACTGATTGAAGAATTCTCCGATATGTGGACCTTTGCCCTGGTTAATATGTCCTGAGAAATTTTAATTTCGAAGATCATTTGCCAAGTCTCCTTTAAGTTCATGAGACTAGTGTTTAAGGTTGATTAGGATTTCAATTATGAGTCTACTGCAAAAAGGGTGTGCTCTGTTTGAAAGTGGGACGTCTTGTGTCATTTTTATGCTTTTTTGATGGTTCAATTCCAAAAAACGCGTAAGATTCGATATATTTGTGGGGCATCAGATTAGCTATTTCCCAGAAACCGGAGTTTTTTCAGTAGAGTCAATTATTAAACAGATCCGATACTGTATCATATTTCCATATTTGGGTAGACAAAAGAAGAGAACTCCTTGAAAATAGGACAAAACCCAGAACAGAAAGGAGTTCTCAAATGACAGCTAGCACTGTCAAAATCATTATCGCCAAAGGCATGCTTCGTGATCTGCAGAAGTTGCACAGGGAAAGGTCGAACTAGTCACCATGGAGGTAAACTTCAACGAAAAGCTCGATGAGAGCATTCGTCAAGGGATGCAATCAGCAGGCAGGGTTCTGTATGGTGCTATCTTACAAGAAATCGATGAGGAAATCCAGAAAGTTGTACCAGATACATGGGAGAATCTGGGTCGTGAAGAGCGGCAAGTCGTAACCTGTGTTGGTGCTATCCCATTCAAACGCAGAGTTTACAAAGATGAAGCCGGGGAACGACGTAAGATTTTGGATGAGATAATTGGTCTGGACAGATATAGTCGCTATAGCTCGAGCGTCAAGCAAA
>JAYELT010000130.1:0-2270 GCA_034717715.1 Chloroflexota bacterium
GGTCAATGGATATTTAATACTGGATGAGGTGCAGATCGCAGGGAAAAAGCGTGTTTCAGGTGAAGATTTCATCAATGGGACCCCAAATTGGTCAACTAATCAGGAGAAATTATGACGAAGAAATGCGAGATGGCTATTGATCAGGGAACGACCAGTACAAGAGCAATGATTTTCAACCATTCTGGACAGGAGGTAGGGAGTAAACAAAAAGAACATGAACAACACTACCGAAAGCCAGGTTGGGTGGAGCATGACCCGCTGGAGATCTGGTCATCAACGCAATTTGTTGTTCAGGGTGTGATGAATGAAAATGATATCACCCCATCGGATCTGGTAGCCATTGGGATTACAAATCAAAGAGAAACGACAGTGGTTTGGAACCGATTTACCGGAAAACCGTATTATCCTGCGATTGTCTGGCAGGACACACGCACCGACAAGATTTGCAGCCAGCTGATTGAGGAAGGAGGTCAGGATCGTTTTCGGAAGATTACTGGTTTACCCCTTTCCACCTATTTTTCAGGTCCGAAGATTACTTGGCTGTTGGAAAATATTGATGGTTTGCGTGGTGATGCTGAAGCCGGAAAGGCGATTTTTGGCAATATCGATACATGGCTGCTGTGGAATCTGACAGGAGGTCGGGAAGGTGGATTACACCTGACAGACGTGACCAATGCCTCGCGAACTCTTTTAATGGATCTTCACACATTGGATTGGAATGAAGAGATGCTTTCAGTTTTAGGGATCCCACGGTTGATGCTGCCTGAGATCGTTTCTTCTTCAAAAGTTTATGGAAAAGCCATAGGTGTTCTTTCAGGGATTCCTGTTGCAGGGATTCTGGGTGATCAGCAAGCTCTTTGTTTGGCTAGGCGTGCTTTAACCCTGGTGAAGCCAAGAACACCTACGGTACGGGATGTTTTATGCTGTTAAATACAGGTAATGATCTGATGCCCAGTAAAAATGGGTTGTTAACCACGCTGGGGTATAAGATTGGGGATCAAGACGCGATCTATGCCCTGGAAGGCTCCATTGCTATTACGGGTGCCCTTGTGCAGTGGTTACGAGACAACCTTCGAATGATCAATACAGCCAAAGAGATTGAGGGGTTGGCAAAAACTGTTGAGGACACAGGGAGAATCTATTTCGTTCCTGCTTTTTCTGGATTATTTGCTCCTTATTGGCGCAGTGACGCACGGGGAGCCATTGTTGGTTTGACCCGGTATATCAAACCGGGGACATATCGCCCGTGCTGTTTTAGAGGCAACAGCTTATCAGACTAGGGAAGTATTAGATGCAATGGAACAGGATTCGGGGGTCAAACTACGGGCGTTAAAAGTCGATGGTGGTATGGTTGTCAATCAGACCTTGATGCAATTCCAGGCAGATATCCTTAATGTGCCTGTGATCAGACCTGAAGTCACTGAAACCACAAGTTTAGGCGCAGCATATGCAGCTGGAATGGCGGTCGGTTTTTGGGAAGATTTTGATGCGTTGCGTCAAAATTGGCGGATGGATCTGCAGTGGAATCCTTCAATGAATCAACCAACCCGCCAGAAATTGTATTCTGGATGGAAAAAAGCAGTTACACGCACTTTTGATTGGCTGGAATAGGAGATTGGATGAGCTTCTTCACACTAACATTCCTCAGGCATGCGGAGTCTTTAGGAAATGCAGAAGGGTATTATCAAGGTCAGAAAGACTTTCCTCTTACACCAAGAGGTAAGAATCAGGTAAGGCGTCTTATCTCACGCTGGCAAGCAGATGGTACTTCCTTTGACCAGGTGATCACAAGCTCTCTAATAAGGACGAAAAGTACAGCCGAAATGATCTCTCAGGCATTTGATTTACCGCTTATCGAGGATGAAGATTGGCGAGAAAGGGATATGGGTTTATTGACAGGTGTTAGAAGAATAGATTCGGAAAAAGTGTATCCTAAACCTGCTTTCTTCACACCTTATGATAGTATGGCCAAAACAGGGGAGGGTAATTGGGCGCTTTATCTTAGAGCGGGGAGAGCGATTCATAGGATATTGCAAAAAGAACCCGCAAAATATTTGATTGTCTCTCAAGGTGGGATCTTAAATCAAGCTTTACATGTTGTTTTTGGTATGACTCCCCAAGCCAGCGGACAAGGGGTTCATTATCGGTTTGTGAACACGGCGTTTTCAACAGTTTATTATGACCCAGACTATCACAAATGGGTGGTATGGGGATTGAATGACTTCACGCATCTGGCAGTTAGGGATTTCGATTTGAATGAAGAAGAAGAA
>JAYELT010000131.1:0-2253 GCA_034717715.1 Chloroflexota bacterium
TTGTCTCATGTAGCAAAATATCTCCTAGCACAACGTCAAGAAAAATGATTGGATAAAGTATCTATTAGATAAGAAAAAATTTATATAGAGTATCTGGCTGCTTGTTTTTTCAGGTCAGACATTCGGGCATTAAATCAGTAACATAACGAGCCTGGATGTCAGGTCGTATTAAAAACATCAATCCACGCTTTGAATGTTCCAATCATTTTAACATAAAACAACGGGGCATGGCACAGCCTGTCCACAAATAGTAAAACCAGCAAGATGCAGTGCTGAAATAAATTATCGGTAAAGATTTTACTGAAACACTTAAACATCCGAAGGCGGTTTACGCACAGTAAACCAAACCCTGGGAGAGGTGATCTGCACTTCAGACCGTTTCTTCAGGCTGCCGTACATCCCGGCGATCTCAAAGCCTGTTTCGTTTAATAGGAATTGAATATCCGCAATCGGGTAACCCCGTTCACGATGGGTTTCTTCAATCCGTTTCCATAAGCGCTTACGCTGAACAAATATGGTGATCAGCATTGTCGCGATCTGGTTTTCGTAATCATAAGATTGCTGGTGGATCTCAATAAAGTCATCCGCTTCATTATGAATGTAAGTTTTCTCCTGCATCCAATTCACTGCCAAACCGTAGATCGTGTTCATATCAAAAATAAAATAACCACCAGGACGCAGGCCTTGATATGTGTTTTCAAAAACGTCCTGGAGATCTTTTATTATCAGCATGTAGTTCAAGCTGTCAAAAAAACAGGTCACCAGATCAAAGGATTTATCAAATGAGAATGACCGCATGTCTTCGATTTGAAAATTGACCGGTGCATTGTCCGCTCTGGCACGCTCTTGCGCAAGGTCAATCATCTGATGAGATTGGTCAATCCCCGTGACCTGGTAGCCCATTTTTGACATCGCAACGGCGAAGCTACCTTCTCCGCATGCGATATCTAACAGATACCTGGCTTCAATCCCCATCTCCGCCAGGTATTCCGGAAAGACAGACTCTGCTAACAATTGCGAAAACCGTAGATAGGGTCCCCGTTGATAGATCGGCGCAAAACCATTATATAATGCCATTTGACTCTCCTCATGTTGAGCTTCTCGCAATCCAATTATAGCCGTGGATTAATTTTAGTTACGAGAATAAGTGACAAATACAGTCCTGCAGAGATAATCTACCAATAAGTATTTGATAGGTCTGTATGTTTCTGATTTGACAACAAAAGACGTTCGGAGGTTTGATCTCCGAACGTCTGCTAAGGTTTTAGAAATTAAAGCCCTTTTCAAATGATCATTTCATCTCGAGAATACTTTTCGTCCAATTTTGCGAGTGCAAACGAGATGATACCCCCAACCAGGAACAATAGGGCACATAATGCGATTGTCCAGCCCCTGACGCCTTCCGGGATGATCGCAATGGTGGAGCCAATCACGATGCCGAGAATGAAATGATACATGATTGTATATAATTTTTTAAACAACCAGGAGATCAGCCTTGCTAGAAGAAGCACACAGAGTAGTCCACCAAGTGCCAGGGGGATAATCACGCCCAGATCAAGACTGCGGATGCCGAATGCCATCGGCTGATACAATCCCAGGTAGATCAAGAAGTTGGATGGGCTCATACCCGGTACCACAACACCCAGGCCAATCAATGCGCCGCTCAAGGTCCAGTTGGCAAAGGATGGGGTGAGTTGAACGCTGCGGATGCCATCCATCCAGCGCATCAAAAAAATAGTGCCTGCTGCTGTTACGATCAATAACAGCCAGTGCCACCACTTTCTACCCTGTTCACCAGAGGTCTTAATAAGTGAGGGGAAAGTGCCGGCGATGAAACCAATAAAAAGCCAGGTGAAGAGAGCAGCGTAGTATGTGAAGGCGAAATCAACCACCGCAGAAAAAGCCACCACGCCAATGATGCCGCCAATCCCCACCGGCAGAAAGAAGAGCGCATTCTTAATAAACTTTTGCCTTAAATTCCCCAGGAACCGCATCAGGGGTTCATAAATGCCGAAAACAACTGCCAGAACGCCGCCTGAAAGGCCTGGGGTAATGAAACCGATGCCGACCAGGATACCTTTGAGAAAGCGCACGATCCAATCAATGAACGCATTATTTTTCTGAATATCATTTGTTATCGTCATAAATTATCCAAATCCACATTTTATAAAGGTGACATCAATAAATAGCCAGCCCATTATATTACAAATCGTTGACTAAGCAACAAACTGGTATGCCAGTCATATGACTCGG
>JAYELT010000132.1:0-9328 GCA_034717715.1 Chloroflexota bacterium
CCAGATATGCCAGAACCGTTGGTTTCAGAAGTGACCCCGTCGCTGGGCGTTCATGTTGGACTGGGTTCATTGTGCTTCAATTGGATTGAAAGCCCTGAGCATTACGAATCAGAAAAGAAGGGGATTTGGAGGTGGCTGCCATAAATATGGCACCAGCAGATAGCTTTTGCCCTTGAGCCTTGTTGGGGGATTAAATTATTTAGGGGACGTTCAGATCGGCGATGAGAACATAGCCAGTGACCGTACGATCTTCACCGAGATATTCAACCAGGACGCATTCGCGATTTAAATCATCAAAAACGCGCTGGGGAAGCGCGATGATGGTCACTTCGCTGTCTACTGGGATCTTCCCAACCTGGTTGGTTGTCTCATAGCAGCCGCTGTAGGCAAACAGATCCCTGATGACTGTGGCTTTGATGATTGGCGTTGGGGTTGGCGTGTAATCGGGTGTTTCAGTGGGGGATTGCGTGAATGTGGGGGTTACGGTGGCTGTCGGCGTGATCGTGCCGGTAGGTGTGATGGTATATGTTGCTGTCGGTGAGGGTGTCAATGCGAGCTGACGCTTTCGAACAAGGCTGGCAATCCCGCGCCCGCCAAACCAGAGCATCAGGATGATCACAAGCCCTGCGATAGCGCCGCCGCCGTAAAACGTGATGTGGTACCAGCGCAAACGTTTTTTGAGGTTCAAGACTTCTGGATCCTGTGGGAAACGTGATCGGATGGCTTTGCTGATCATGTAGGCATTACGGGGGAAAAAGCGATTATCGGTCTTTAATGCCTGGTTGGCAAGCTCGAGACTCTCTTCTAATTGATCAATATCATGGCTAGAATCTTGAACGTCTGATTGTAAGGGTAGAACTTGTGGATGGTCGGGATTCAGTGCCTGAAAGGTCGTGAGTAAACCATCTGCTTCAGCGTATGCAGCCTTTGCGGTTTTCAGCGTACTGGCGCTGTCTGCCTGGCGTTTGAAACGCTGAATCTTTTCGATCAACCCGGATACCACGTTTGGAAGGATGATATCCATCCTGTTGCGCAGCCGGGAGATTTGAGGGATTTCACCATATTTGATGGAAAGCCGATCCAATTTAATGCGTGATTCGGCCAGATGATCTGCTGGAATATTGCCGCTCAGGTTAACTAAATCGGCAATCTCATCGAGTGAAGCGATATCTTCACGGATTTCACTCGCTTTGTCGACATATTCCGGCAGAGCAACAGAGCTGGCAGCTGTTTGGACTTTCGAGAGACCTTCCTGTAAATCACCCTGGCGGAGGTTTGCCAGGCCTTCCTGGTAGACTTGATGGGCTTGCGTCTGGTTTTCCAGGTCCTGGCGAAGCTCCTCACCCTCACGCCAGCGGTTAATGCCTGTCTCCTTCAGGTAAGCAAAGGCTTCATCAAGATAATCAATGGCGGTCTGGTAACGGAAAACTCGCGCAGCAGATTGCGCCTTGCCATATGTCCTGCCAGCTTCAGGCGGTAATGCTACGGAGGGGATATTCCCGGTTCGCAGGAATTCCTCCGCTTCTTCCCGGTGCTCCTGGGCGCGAGACCAACCGGGCTCAATTTGGAGAACCTGCTCAAATAGGGGTATAGCTTTCTGGTAATTCCCCCCGTAAAATGCTTCTTCAGCGGAATCCATGATATTCTCAGCCTCAGGGTCATGGCTGGAGCTCATGAATTTCCGCAGGGGATCATAGGTGTCATCATCGTCAAACTGGGGTGAGACATTCATGCTGCCCTTGGGCACATTCGCGCCTTCCGCTATTTGATTGGATGGCTCTGCTGCTTGTTGGAACTGTTGGGACTCTGCCAGATGTCGTGAACGTTTGCGACGGATTTCCCTCAGTAACCGGTTGGCGTGTTCCAGGTCAGCCGGTTGAATGGATTCAGCGACTCGTTCAGTTGCCACTGCCTCCAGAAAAGCGCTGAGGGCATTTTCGGCTTCAACCAGCGCCTGATCTTCTGGATCGGTTTGGTCAAGAATATTTTTTGCCTGCAGGATCAAGTCTTGTAGCATGGGTTTCCTTTCTCAGGCGGTCGCCATCAAGCTTGTGACTGACGTCGATTATACAGGGTTTGGAGCTCCTGCGCTAATTCATCTGCTGTTTTGAATTGTCCTTGAATCGCGCCGCCAAGGATGTCCATTTCCTCCCCCGTCAGTCTTTTTTGATCGTCATACGTCCAGATCGGCTCATATTTCCTGGGTGCTTTTTGTATCTCATCTGGATTGTTGGGACCGACATTGACAGATCCAAGTGCCTGGCGCCCGGTCATGAAATGGTGCAAAGCCCGGGCACTGAACTGCAGCATATCAAATGCGTAGACTTCTTGTGAGTTTTCATTATTGATGATTCGGCCGATATTCCAATCAAGAACAAAGACCTGCTGACGGGGTTGATTCCAGTAGTAATGTAACGCCTTGTGGTCCAGGTAAACGATGTTCTTTTCATGGGCTTGTCCCAGAATTTCACAGATCTGCAACGCGGGTTTGAGGGCTTCGCTAACTGAAAAACTGTGATGATACTCACCCAGTGTATACCCTGCATCGCAACGTAAATAGAGATTATCCTCCCATCGGCGGGGGAGTATGAGAAAGGCCAGCCAACCCTCCTCAACTCGAGAGTCCAATTCAGAAAGGAAAGTCTCAATTTCATCTGGTGTGAACAGTAGTGCTTCTCCGCTCAAGTGTGAGGCGGATGCGTCAGCCAGTGTGCTGGTGGTCAGTGGGGCAAGCTCTTGTGGCCAGTTCCCTGCATTGACTTTCATGAAGCCAAACCCCTTCAAAGGTGTGATCCCAGGGACATCCCTCATCCGTTTCAGGATACGGACTTCGCTTCGAAATAGCGGCAAAGCATACCGGATCTTATCTGGACGCATGACCTTGATGGCAGGGCTGTCAGCGTAATCACCTGCCAGTGGTGGATAGTCCAGGCTGAAAACTCTCGCAGAGGAGCCAATGGCTTCCGGGACAGCGAAGTCCCGCAAGCCTGCTGACAGCCAGGTATCCAGAGGTTCCGTTAATGTCATGATTTGGTCGGGACCAAAGCGTATTGTTTCCATAGTATCGTTAATTTTTCATGTTCTCTGTGTTTACAAGAAAGTCAATTGTACCAGCCATCGAAAAAGTGGATGATCTTTCGGTAGGGATGATACCATTTGATGACGAACTTCTGGTGTTTTTGCATCAAGTATTTGATTACATGCCGTTTGCCACCTGGGGAAACAACGCTCATCATCCGGCTCATTCAGGATGTCTTCCATCTTGCCAAGATGATACAATACGTCCTTTAGGTTTTCGATTTGCGTTTTGGATGGATACATTTCCTCCTTGTTCAGCAATCCAAAGCTGAGCCTTGCGTGGTGTGAATGCTGGGATAATCTTAACCACTTGGTTGAGATTTGACGGACGGTATCCAGATGGCTGTGATATAGCAAACGATTGATGCGATCATCACTGTGCTCAAGGGATTGACGCCAATGGTAAAACCCAAGGCGGAGGCTTTCGATGTCTTGTTCCAGAGTTTCCAATAAAGGCGCATCAATACCCAGTTGATAAATTTGGGTCCACGAATGTCTGATTTCCATCACCCCATTCGGTACAGCGGCCAAATTTGCTGGTAGTGGGTATTTTCGGTGAAATTCTGGTGGGGCTGTAAACTTAAGCATAGCCTGAAGTATGGGCAGGATTGTATCATGCCAATCTTGTGTCAGGTTGTTAGCCTGTCTTAAGATTTCCCAATCCGCCAATAACGCCACATTTAATTCATGTAAGGCGGTCTCATCAAGGTCGTTTTGGTTAATACTTTTTCGCCATTTGATCAGCACCTGAAGTGCCTTATTGCTTTCTTCCAATACCGCAGGTATTGAGTCTTCATTTGGTGTTTCATCTCTCAAGGGATCAAAGTTCAAAGCAAGTGCGTGATTAAAACCATCTGCCAGTTTGAGGCAGCAGGGATGGAAGGGTGGGGCTTTTTGTTTGATATCCTGCAGCCCAACTTCAACATCACGCCAGCTTTTCAGCTGATCAACGAATGCATCGATTACCTGCAAATCAAGTTCTTTTTCAAGCATGTGTGGTTTCACAGCGGCAGCTTGTATCGTCGGGAATTTCAGAATCCACGGGCACCAGATTTGAACATCGACCTGATGATCCTTGATGGCAGCGCCGCCCTGGATGGCGCTGAGCATGGTCATTAAACGCCTGAACCAGGATGGGCGGCCTAAAACGGTATCAAGGGGTGGGAAGCTTTGTATGCTGTTCTGGATGAATTCGGCAGCATCTTCCTCCGGATTTGGTCCCATATAAAGACGCTTCATCCAATCCTGGAAATCCTGTACACCCTCCTGCAAGGTCAGGATACCCCAACGATCAGGATCCCAGCTCAGAAGGAGGTGGAAAGCCTTCGGCAATTCATCCCAGGCAATGTTCACCCATCCTTTGATCAATTCACGGATGGCTTCTTCACCGGCGGAAAAGCTTCGTTTTAGTTTAAAGTGAGCACCCTGGGGAAAGTTGTATTCATCCAGGGCAAGGTCCAATACAGCATATTCAAAGGGGCTTTCTAAAAAGTCTTCACCTCTGGTATGCCAATTCGCAAGGCTTTCATTCAAGGAAGAAATTGCATCCTTTTTCTCACCTCTGTGAGTCATTAACCAGTTAAGCAGGGATTGTACAAATTGAATGGGTCGTGGTTCCGTAATACCCAGGGCTTTTTGGTGAATGACGGGGATCATTTGGGACCACCATTTTGGGTTCCCAATCTCACGGGCGATGCTGGCCAGGGTCCATATCACGAGGGACCAGTTTTCATTGAAAGTGAATTTAACCAAATTAGCAAGTGAAGGGTGTGAAAGAATATCGGGTTGTCTCAGGTATTCTCGAACCAGGTGCCAGGAAAGGTCCAGCGCTTCGCTAAATACCTCCCAAACCAATGCTGTGGCTTTTATAGCTGCAGGGGTATCTCCGTTTGATAAGGCTGTTTCAACCAGGGACTGACCAAACTTTAAAATATCATCACACGGCCAGGGGGCACCAATTTGGTCAAGGATTGCCGTGTATTCCTGGATTTTACCCAGACTGTCAAGGGTCGGCTCGCTGTTGAGAACAACCCTGATCAATGATTGGTATTCCATTTCTTTTAAAGCCAATACCTGCTGCTGGTAGGCAATGCGCCGGGCAAGGACGGATACACGGGGGGAATCAAGTTCCCCTTCCTGGAACTCACTCCAGCCGAGGTCCTCGTACAGATCTGGCGCACTGTGCTGCAGGAATCCGCCCAATGTGCTGACCAGCTGGTGGTAATCCTGCCAGCGAGGTGGGGTTCTTTGACCCTTGTTGACTTCATCATCCAGGAAGAGGGCATTACCCCAGTCGATCACGCCGATCTCCCCTGTGGGATTGTGCCAGTAGATATGATCGAGTTTAACATCATTCCATAAGACGCCTGCTCTGTGAGTGCGCGCGAAAAGGTCAAAGAGGGCATCCAGCACCGTAATGATCACGCGATGTGGGAATGGCTTGCCCATTTGTCGTGACTGGGCCAGCATGGATGCGAAATTCTCGCCTGGTGCCGTCTCGCTGATGATGAAGTAATTGGCAGTACCCTGGGTGTAGGCTTGAGCTTCATCCAGAAGACGCGGGGGGTGCACCTTGCCGCGTGGAAGACCATCCAGGCGTGCCAGTGCACGGCGTTCCTGTGCAATTTGTCCAGCCTGGCGTTGGATGGTTCCTGTGGTTGCGATCCGGGCTGGGGTTTTCATCACACCGTGCAGGTCAGGTTGTTCAATACACGTGGCTGCATACACCTCGCCAGCATCCCCGCTGCCGATGGGCGTATCGCTGAGCTGCCATTTGTACATCTGACCCTGTACAGTTCGCGCCAAAAATCCTCTCAATGCTTGTTGTTGATAACGCGTATATTTTACCTATTAAATCCACAATTCAAAAGCATATGCTTTTGCACCTGACATCAAAGCAAGCAGTGTGATAGGATGCATCTTCCTTTTTATGCATGATATTTTGTGGATAAATTTACGAGAAATACTGTAAAGCTTTGCGCAGGCGTGTTTCCGCGTCCGAATCTTTGTCCTTACCCAGGAATTGCAGGGCAGCCTGGGCTTCGACAATGGAATACCCTAAGGCTGTCAGTGCTTCCATCACCTCAGCATCGACATCATCCATCATTATGGCGGCTTCCAGCGGTTCCAAGGGCTGGATCTTTCCCTGCAGTTCGAGGATGATCTTCTGGGAGGTTTTCTTGCCAATTCCAGGGACGCGGGTGAAGATCTCTGGTTGGTCCCTGGTGATCGCCCGTCGAATTGCTTCCGGTGAAAGGGTGGAAAGGGCAGTCAGGGCGGTTTTCGGACCGATGCCTGCGACGCCGATCAGATGAATGAACAGGTCCCGCTCTTCTATGGTCTCGAAACCATATAATGATAGTTGATCCTCGCGCACAACAAGGTAGGTGTGAAAGGCTTTCCTCATCCCCGGCCGGCTGTCCAGGCAGGATGCTTCTGTGAGATTGACCAGTAATCCAACTCCCCCGATATTGATAACAACTTGTCCATCGAAGATCTGGCTGATTTCACCCGTGATAGATGCAATCATGGTTAATTTTCCTTCCGGTTTCGAGATTGGTTGTAAATTTCATACAGCATGACTGCTGTTGCGGCTGCCAGGTTGAGTGAATCACTCCGGCCTGTCATGGGGATCTGGACCATGTGATCGCAGGCTGCTTGCATATCTTCGTTGAGCCCATGGCGTTCACTGCCCATCAGCAGGACCAGGGGACGCTGGTAATCCAGCGTCTGGTAATCCAACAACGCACTGTCGGATGTGCCAACCATGGTAAGGTTGTTATTCAACAGCCACTTTCGCAATGCCTTCCACTCAGCCTGGATCAATGCCTGGGAAAATATGGCTCCCATGCTGGCTTTGACTGCGGTAGGGTCGTGTGGATCCGTTGAATGCCCTAACAGGATCAATCCTCGGCAGCCAACTGCATCAGCGGTGCGCATGATCGTGCCCAGGTTACCCGGGTCTGCGACCGCGTCCAGGGCCACCCAAAGGTCCTGTCTGGTCACCTGGACAGCGTTCAGACTTTGCCATCTTTGTTGAACGACGGCGCCAATTCCACCCGAACCCTGCTTGTGGGCGATTTTCTCAAAAATATCTTTACTGACCTCAATCTGTGAGACATCTTGCACTTTTGATTGGTCCAGCTGTGTGCGCCCGAATTTGCTCACCAATAACGCTGGTGCGAACACCAGCGCTTTAATCGCTGCCCCAGTTTGCACAGCCTCACCCACCGTTCGCAAGCCTTCAACAAAAAATAAGCCAGTCTCCTGGCGATACTTCTTATGCTCAAGCTTGCGGATGTGTTTTACTTTTTGGTTGGTGAAGCTGGTGATGGTCATGCTGTTTTTGATCGCTGAATAATATCGTTAAATGATTGGTGGTTGATATGACAGATGGCAACTGCCAGTGCATCTGCTGCATCGTCCGGTTTAGGGAGGTCAGCGAGCTGCAGAAGACTCTGCACCATGCGCTGGACCTGGATTTTACTGGCGTTGCCATAACCGCACACAGTCTGTTTGATCTCGTTGGGGGTGTATTCTTTCACCGGTAAACCCGCCTGGGCAAGGGTCAATAGTGCGACCCCTCGTGCTTGCCCAACAGAAATTGCTGTGCGGACATTCTTTTGGAAAAATAATTTTTCTACCGCGCTGAATTCCGGTTGATGACGTTGGATCAGTTCGGTAAGCCCATCAAATAGAATGTTCAGGCGTACAGCATCCTCAAGCCCAGCCTTGGTGGTCACAACGCCGTAATCAATGCAGTGATAATTGTCTTGTCGGTCGGTTTGGATCAGCCCATAGCCTGTGATGGCAATACCGGGGTCAATACCCAAAACTAACATGCGGGATCAGCTGTTCTCCATGAACTGGATCGCTTCTTCGGTGATCTCCAGATTGGAGTTAATATTTTGAACATCGTCCAATTCCTCAAGGTTATCGATGACCTTCATCACCTTGACGGTTTGTTCCGCATCAAGAGAAATTTCTTGTTTTGGCAGGAATCGAATTCCAGAGTCCTCAAGCTTGATATTAGCTTTGTTGAGGTAGTCAGCGATGTTTTGGAAGCTGTTTGGTGCACCGAATATCTCAATCAGTTCATCATCCTGTTTGATGTCATCCGCACCGGCTTCAACAGCCAGCTCAAAGATCTGATCAAAATCGTTACCCTCACTCGGAATGACAAAGTAAGTCATGCGATCAAACTGCCAGCTGACCGATCCTGGATCGCCCATGCTGCCGCCCCCTTTGGTAAGGATATGACGCAGTTCTGCCACTGTCCGGTTGCGGTTTTCGGTGACACATTCGATCATTAATGCTACACCATTGGGAGCATAACCTTCGTAAAGAATTTCCTCAAAATTTGCTCCCTCTTTATCATCGCCGGTACCGCGTTTGATGGCACGTTCGATGCTGTCTTTGGGCATATTGGCGGCTTTGGCTTTGTCTATCGCCAGCGCCAGACGCACGTTCATGTCGGCGTCTCCCCCGCCCTCACGGGTTGCGATGACTATCTCACGCGCCAGTCGGGTAAAGATTCTGCCTTTTTTCGCGTCAGCGGCACCTTTCTTACGTTTAATCGTCGCCCAATGCGAATGTCCTGACATATATACTCTCCTTGTAAACAAGCAAGAAAAATTTAGTATTGTTGTGAAAAGATTATACCATTATAAGAACAGAGATAATTGCGGATAGCGAAAAATACTTAATGACTTTATTCGTTTTCCTTACGGGCCAGCCTGCGCTGTAAACGATTCAACCTGTGTTCCAGGCTCTCCCGCCAATTTTGATAATCGTAGGATGTGTAATGTTGTTTTTCGAGCACTTCTAAGGCTCGAATTGTCCAGTTTAGCGCTGTTTCAAGGTATTTTACACGATGTTCAAAGTATTTTGCCAGTTCTTCAAAAGCATACAAGAAATTGTTATCCGCGGCCATCTCCCATAGAGCAAGTGCTGAAGCCCAATCCTCCCGCCTTTTTTGGAGGAATGAGAACCTGGACAGTGTGTCCCAGTAAAGGCTTTCATCAAGCTTCAAAGTAAGTGACTCCTGATAAAGTGCTGCAGTCTGGGGAATATCCCCCAGCGATTCGAAGAATCGTGCCAGGGAAACGACATCTTCATGATATTGGATTTCTTTCGAGAGGGGATCGTGGAGCAGGTAAGCTGTATGGCTGAAAAGACCTGCCAGGCTGAGAATATCAATGGCGTTGTGATAGAAGATACCTGCCAGCGGACGGGCATCACCCGTTTTGAG
>JAYELT010000133.1:0-9312 GCA_034717715.1 Chloroflexota bacterium
ACGCCCATATGGAGACCAAACCCGAATTCAAAGCAGGTGATCCTATCACTTGCGGCACAAAAATAGGCACTGTTGGTAACACAGGCTATTCCAGCAACCCACACCTGCACCTGGAAACACGTTTGGGACCTTCAGGTGCTGAATTTACCACCATGGCGCACTATAAGCCCTCCTATACCATTGAACAATTATCTACCTATTGTGTTTGGCGCATGAGTGGTTACTACCAGCTATTTGATCCTTTTATCCTCTTTGATGCTGATGATTGCTCCCTTGACACACTGAACATATGTGCTAAAATATAGTTAAACTCATGCAGTTACCTTAGACATAGTAGAAAATCGTGAAGAAAAAACCGCAACCAGTTTTCAATAATACAAGATGAAGTAGTAAAAAGGATGTTGAAATGGATGATGCAAAAAAAACTGTCTTAGATAAAGCTCTCAAAGACATCATTAAACGTTATGGTGAAGGTTCAATAATGAAACTTGGTGATGCAAAACACCTTGCAGTCGAAGTGATCCCTACTGGCTCTTTATCCCTCGATATTGCCTTGGGTGTGGGCGGCATTCCTAAGGCGAGGATCTCAGAGATTTTCGGACCGGAAGCATCAGGGAAAACAACTGTTTGCCAGCATATCATTGCTGAATGTCAAAAGATGGGTGGTACGGCGGCTTTTATTGATATGGAACATGCCCTTGATCCCGTCTATGCTGCTAAGTGCGGCATCAACGTAGATGACCTGCTGATCTCACAGCCAGATACGGGCGAACAAGCCCTTGAGATCACCGAGACCCTTGTTCGTTCAGGTGCTGTTGACATCGTTGTGATCGATTCAGTTGCCGCCCTTGTCCCCCGATCTGAGATTGAAGGCGACATGGGAGCCCCAACCATGGGCACACAAGCTCGCCTGATGTCCCAGGCCATGCGTAAACTTTCAGGGGCGATTAACCAAACACGTACTTCGGTTATTTTCACCAATCAACTCCGGTACAAAATTGGCGTTATGTTTGGCAACCCAGAAACAACTTCTGGTGGTAATGCACTCAAGTTCTATGCCTCTGTCAGGTTGGATATTCGGCGTATTCAATCGATCAAGGTCGGTTCTGAGATCACTGGCAATCGCGTTCGTGTGCGTGTAGTTAAGAACAAGGTAGCACCCCCCTTCCGTACTGCTGAATTTGACATCATGTACAACGAAGGCATCTCCAAAGTTGGCGATGTGCTCGACCTGGCAGTGGATTTGGACATTATCAGCAAACACGGTTCCTGGTATTCCTACGGGGATATCCGCCTTGGGCAAGGACGTGAAAACTCAAAAGAATACCTGAGACAAAATGATGAGCTCGAACAGGAAATCGAGAAAGCTGTTCGTGAACAATCGTTCGTCAATAACCCATCAGAGACCTGGTTAAACTCAAATGAAGAAGACGAAGATGACATGGATGAAGACCTTCCGAACAATGATAAGTAGGAAAATATCTAAACCTTTTCGCTTGATCATTCAAAGGGACAGTGCAATTTTTTCTGTCCCCTTTATGTTTCCTTGCACTAGGTAATTATTCTTGTCCATCACATACTGTGTTGAGCGGCCTGAATAAGACTCTATCATTGTGGGGTATCGCACAATAAGAAGAGGTTACCTATTTTAGTAGATAACCTCTTACATCAATATTCATTTTTTATGCAATTGACGTTATTCAAACATCATTTCTTCCCTCCTGAGGAGGTCAATCTTATGTACCTTCCCGCCAGGAGTTCAAGTATTTGATTTGCTGCTCGGTCAATGTGTCAATATTGACACCCATCGACTCCAGTTTCAACCGAGCAATCTCATGATCGATATCCTCTGGCACCGAATAAACTTTCTTCTCCAGTTTGTCTGCGTTTTTCACCATGTATTCAGCGCTTAATGATTGGTTGGCAAAGGACATATCCATCACACTCGCAGGATGACCTTCAGCAGCAGCCAGGTTAATCAACCGGCCTTCACCGAGGATATGGATCACACGACCGTCAGGCAGTTCATACGCATCAACAAAGGGCCGTACCCGCCGTTTGCTAACCGCCATTTCTTCTAATGCCGGGATATTGATCTCGACATTGAAGTGACCTGAATTCGCGACAACCGCACCGTCTTTCATGTTTTCAAAATGTTGCTTATCGACCACGTTGATATCACCCGTTAGCGTCACAAAGAAATCGCCAATCGGAGCAGCTTCCATCATCGGCATCACCCGGAAACCATCCATAACCGCCTCAAGCGCCTTTAAGGGATCCACTTCCGTTACGATCACATTGGCACCCATACCGCGCGCGCGCATCGCCAGGCCACGGGCACACCAACCGTAACCACCCACAACAAAATTCTTACCTGCTAATAGCATATTGGTCGCACGTATGATTCCGTCAATGGTGGATTGACCGGTACCATAGCGATTATCAAAGAAGTGCTTGGTCATGGCATCATTAACCGCAATCACAGGGAATTTCAGTTCACCATCAGCGGCCATAGCACGCAAGCGTATCACCCCGGTGGTGGTTTCTTCTGTACCGCCGATGATCTCACCAAGTTGATTTTGACGGTCCTTATGCAGTGTACTGACCAAATCAGCACCATCATCCATGGTCAGGTGTGGTTTATGATCCAGGGCAGCGTCAATATGCTTATAGTAGGTTGTGTTGTCTTCACCTTTTATTGCAAACACCGGGATCTCATAATGTGAGACCAGGCAGGCTGCGACATCATCCTGCGTTGAAAGCGGGTTGGATGCGGTCAGGACCACATCTGCACCACCGGCTTGCAAAGTCCGCATCAGGTTGGCAGTTTCCGTTGTCACATGCAAACAAGCAGACATTAGGATGCCTTCAAAGGGGCGTTCCCGCTTGAAACGTTCAAGGATGGAACGCAATACGGGCATTTCACGTTCTGCCCATTCAATCCGCCGACGCCCCCCCTCAGCCAGATCTAAATTTTTTACATCATATTTATCCATTTAATCCTCCAAGAAATTGATCATGTCGATGAAACGACATTGCTAACTTCGATCACTTCAGTAATATATCCAGTACACCATGATCATCAAAATAAGAACGAAATCGGGATACGAAATCCCTCATTAAATAACTGTGCGATTGAGTACCGACTGATTCCAAGCAATAGGTCGCAGCCAAAGCCCCCATCTGGGCACATAACTCCAATTCAAAACCACTCAGGTATCCCTTTAGGAAACCAGCCCGGTAAGCATCACCCACACCTGTCGGATCTTGAATACTCGTTTGCGGAAATGCAGGCACTTCGCCAATAAATGCACCCTGGCTGTAAAGACGGGATCCATCCTTTCCCAATGTGACAACAGCAAAATTAACAGCGTTGAGGATATCTTCAGCGCTCAGCTTGGTGTGTTTCTGAAGAAGTTCAAATTCATAAGTATTGACAAAAAGTGCATGTGCCCCGTTGATACCCCGTGTTAGACCATCCTCATCCAAACGCACAATCTGTTGACTGGGGTCAAAAATATATGGAACGCCCAGTTCCTGGCACTCGAGCGCATATTTTATCATAGCGTCCGGCGCATTAGGTGAGATCATCACCAGGTCCTCTTTGGTTAAGTTAAGGTCTTTCATAGAGATCTGGTTGGCATCCGCCATCGCCCCTGCATAGAAGCTGGCAATTTGCGCATTGCTTAGATCCGTATTGACAAAGAAAGATGCTGTAAATTTATCCTCAATGATCTTTACGCCAGAAGTATCCACACCCACCTCATCAAGCATTTGACGATATTCTTTAAAATCCACGCCAGCAGTAGCAACCAAACGCGGGGTCTCATGCAGCAGACCAAGGTTATAAGAAATATTCGCAGCAACTCCACCAGGATGTCGTACCATCTTATCGACTAAAAATGAAAGGCTGATATCCTCCAGATGCTCTGGCAGGATATGCTCCTTAAAATAACCAGGGAAAGTCATCAAATAATCAAAAGCAATTGATCCGGTCAGGATAACACTCATCTTACGCTCTCAATCTTTCATTAATGTACGTAAATTTCTCATGAATGGTGGATAGATCACGCCTTTTTCCGTGATCCAACCTGAAATCAAACGACTAGGTGTGACATCAAAGGCAAAATTGCGTGCAGAAGCACCCTCAGGTGCAACTGGCTTACCCATCAACGTCAATGCCAGCACTTCCATTTGATCACGTTCCTCAATTGGAATCATTTCACCCCGTTCAAGTTCAAAATCTACTGTGGAGATTGGAAAGGCAGAATATGCTGGAATGCCGTTGTCATATGCCGCCAATGCAAGCATATAACTGCCGATTTTGTTCGCTACATCGCCGTTGGCTGCCACCCGATCAGCGCCAAAGATAACTTTCTGCACCAGGCCTTTCCGCATGAGATAACCAGAGGTGCCATCCGTGATGATATCGTAGGAAATGCCATATTGTTCCAGCTCCCATGCCGTCAGACGAGCACCCTGCAGGCGTGGACGTGTTTCATCTACGAAGACATGGATATGCTTTCCCTGTTCATGTGCCATGCGAATCACACCCAATGCCGTCCCCCAATCCACAGTCGCCAGGGCACCAGTGTTGCAGTGATGAACAATATGATCGCCATCCTCAATCAGCGCTGCACCATATTCCGCCAGGCGTTTATTGGTCGCCACATCTTCATCGGCAAGGTTCTTAGCCATCCTTAACAAGAATGACCTCAAATCGGTCACAGACCCCTGGAAACCTTCAGCAGCAGCAAGCATACGTTTGACAGCCCATGATAGGTTGACTGCGGTAGGACGGGCTTTGTTAAAGATTTCGCCTGCTAATTTTAGATCCTGGATCATGGTACCAATCGTCGTTGCGTTCGAATTAATCGCTGCCATCGCCATCCCAAAGGCAGCAGCGACTCCAATGGCAGGAGCACCTCGAACCACCATTGTACGAATGGCTTCTGCGATATCTTGATAATGATCATAGCTGAGGATTTCTAATTTCTCTGGTAATACACGTTGATCGATCATTTTGATGACATTTTCGTCATCATGCCATGTGATTGTTCGCATATGCAGTCTTCCTCTGTTCGTGAAAAAACGCCCTCGAGGGCGTAAAAAATGTTACGTTGACAGTCTACCATTGCTCGACAGCTTTGTCAAAAAACTGTCAGAGGATTAACGAGGAAGCTAATCTATGTTATTCTACATAGGCGAACGTTCGCCTATGTAGAATGAGTTTGAAATTGAAGAGTCGAGTAAACCTCAAAGATGTGGCTAAACAAGCTGGCGTAAGCTACCAAACAGTTTCCAAAGTTCTTAAAGGGCAGGGAAATGTTTCCGCTGACACACAAGCCCGAATTCAAGCGGTTGTGCAAGAGTTGGGTTACCAACCTAATATTAGGGCGCGAAACCTACGAGAGCAGTGCAGCCATCTCATTGGTTATTTCTGGCAGCCGGAACCGCCCAATCTTTATAACCCCATTCTGGAAAAGTTCTTGCAAAGCATCATCGCGGTCGCTGAACGGCAGGAATATCACATACTAACCTTTGCCTGGCAGCAAAAAACCAACCTGTTAGCAGAGTGCCGCAATCTGATTCAAACAGGGCGCATAGACGGCTTAATTCTCTCCTCGATTGGTTTTGACGACCCGCGAGTAGCCTGCCTGATGGAACTGAATTTCCCATTCGTCTCTTTCGGACGAGTTAATCCAGAATGGGATTTTGCCTACATAGATGTTGACGGCGGATCGGGTCTTCGTCAAATGACTGAATACCTTCTGACACTAGGTCACCACCGCCTTGCCGTTCTGGCTTGGCCGGAAAACTCCCGTACCGGAGAAGACCGCTTACATGGACATTATCAAGCTATACAGCAGGCAGGCATCCCCATTAAAGCAGAATGGATCAAGCGTGGCGAAAACAGCGTCTCTGCCGGGTATAATGGAGCTAAACGGTTCCTCCAACGTCCCTCCGACGAACGTCCCACGGCACTTATCGGTATGAGCGATATACTTGCCATCGGCGCGATGAACGTCGCCCGCGACTTGGGACTGACTATAGGGCGAGACGTTTCCATTTCCGGTTTTGATGATACGCCCCTAAGTCAATATCTCCAACCATCCCTGACTACCGTTCGTCAGCCAATTTGGGAGATTGGACAACGCAGCATCGAGCTTCTCTTTCAAATCATGGAAGGCCGCACGCCAACCGAATATCAAATTCTGTTACAGCCCAAACTAATCATTCGCCAATCTGCTGGGGAGGTTGTTAATCAATGACCATACGCGCCGTTATCTTTGACCTGGATGGCGTCTTAACCGACACATCTGAATATCATTATCAAGCCTGGCAGCAACTTGCCGATGAAGAGAATTTACTCTTTAACCGACAAATCAACGAGCACTTACGGGGTGTTTCACGGCGGCGTTCGCTAGAGATTATTCTAAACGGTCGCTCCACCACCCCCACCCAATTCACGGCTATGATGCAGCGTAAAAACAGTTACTACGTCGCCTCTCTTCAGAAAATCAACGTTGAAAATCTATTACCCGGCGCATTGACCATTTTACAAGCACTAAAGTCTAGGAACGTGAAACTAGCTGTCGGATCAGCCAGTAAGAACGCGCCTTTTGTTCTGGAGTGTTTGGGCATCACCCCCTACTTTGATATTATCGCCGACGGTCATAGCGTAACTCAAACCAAACCATCTCCTGACCTATTCCTCTTTGCCGCCCAACAAATGAAGGTGCCCCCCTCTCACTGCGTCGTCGTGGAAGATGCTGCATCCGGAGTTGAGGCAGCTCTGGCGGCGGGGATGTGGGTTATAGGCATTGGTCCAAAGGAACGGGTTGGACGCGCCCACGTTCGTTTTTCAGATATGCGTGCGCTCAGCGATGCTGGTTTGGAGGCAGTCATTACCGAGTTGGAAAATGCCCGTCAAGGCTGGCTGATCACAGAAAATGAATATAAACCTACCAGTTTAGGTCACAAAGAGACGATTTTTACCATTGGCAACGGCTACTTATGCAACCGAGGCTCTTACGAAGAACGCCATCCAGCCGAAACTCGCACCACCTTTATTCATGGCGTTTTCGACGACATGCCCATCAGCTTTACCGAGCTGGTCAATGTCCCCGATTGGAGCAACCTGGAAATTCTAGTAGAGGGCGAACCCTTTTCTTTAGCCAATTCAAAAGGCGAAATCCTGGCCTACCAGCGTCAATTAGATTTACGCACCGGCATTTTGAGCCGTCAAGTTACCTGGCGCAGCCCCCAGGGGCGGCTCGTTCGAGTAGAATTTGAACGCTGGTGCAATTTGGCAAACCAACATCTAGTCGGGCTACGTTGCACGGTTACCCCACTCAATTTCAACGGTCAAATTGAAGCGCGTACAGGTTTGATGGGGCACACTGATAATCAAGGTTTGCGCCATCTCGACATCCTCAGTCAAGGATACGAAAATGGGCTGGTTTGGCTACATAGCCAAACTCGCCATACCCACATTGAAATCAGTCAAGTTATGCAAACGAGAGCATTTGGAGTAGAGCCAGAATCCATCGCACACACGGTTTGTCGCGCCTGGGGACAGCCGGCTGACATCATTTCAACAATGGTAGAGGTCGGTCAACATTTGACTATCTGCAAAGATGTTGCCATTGCCACCAGCCGAGATGGAGATAATCCACTGCAACAGGCGATGACCATCCTGCAAACAGAAAGCAACCACGATCACATGTTGGCTAAAAACAAGAAAGCCTGGGCGAAGAACTGGGCTGCATCTGATGTGATTATCGAAGGAGACCTAGAAGCTCAACTAGCAGTGCGTTTTAATCTCTTTCAACTTCTCATCGCTGCTCCTAAAAATGATAAGAAAGTGAGCATTGGAGCCAAAACGCTCAGCGGATATGGTTATCGGGGACATGTTTTTTGGGATACCGATATTTTCATTTTGCCCCTCTTCATGTTCACGCAACCTCATATCGCCCGCAATTTACTGATGTATCGCTATCACAACCTGGCTGGAGCCAAAGCCAAAGCCGCAGCCAACGGTTTTCAAGGAGCGCAATTTCCATGGGAAAGTGCCGACGACGGCGTGGAAGTAACCCCGCGCTGGGTTCCCCACTTCGATGACCCAACCAAACTCCTCCGCATCTGGCCCGGCGACATTGAAATTCATATTACAGCTGACGTCGCTTACGCTTCCTGGCTTTACTGGCAAGCCAGCGGTGATGATGACTGGATGCGCGATTACGGGGCTGACTTGATTGTAGAAGGCGCAATTTTCTGGGACAGTCGGGCAGAGAAAGAAGATAACGGGTTTTACCATCTGCGTGATGTGATTGGTCCCGATGAATACCATGATCATGTAGATGACAACGCTTATACAAATCAAATGGCTTCCTGGCATTTGCAAACCGCTTTAGATATTTTAACTTGGCTACACCAGAAATCGCCTGCCAGGCATACTGAGCTGACAAAACGATTTGATTTGAGCACAGAAGATTTGCAACATTGGTCAGAGGTCAGTCATCAACTCTTTCTTAACAAAACTTCCGAGGGCTTGATTGAGCAATTCAGCGGATTTTTTGACCTGAACGATGCAGATATTGCTGTTTTGAGCAATCCGCTCCGAACTCAGTCCATGCAAACCATCTTAGGGATTGAAGGGGCTAACCAAGCGCAGGTTATCAAGCAACCAGATGTTCTGATGCTCCAGTACTTGCTGCGAGAACAGTACTCTCAGGAAGAGATGCGCGCTAATTGGGACTACTATCATCCCCGCACCGACCACGAACACGGTTCCAGCCTGGGTCCGGCAATAACCGCAATTTTAGCTTGCCTAATGAACGAACCAGAAGAAGGCTATCTGCATTTTATGCGCGCCGCCAGAACCGATTTGCAAGACAATCGCCTCAACGCCAAAGATGGCATTCACGGCGCTTCGGCGGGAGGCTTGTGGCAGGCTGTTATCTTTGGCTTCGCCGGGTTGACTCTTGAGCCTGAAGGATATCATTTTTCGCCCCGGTTGCCGGCTAATTGGAATCGGCTGGCCTTTGCCCTGCAATTGCACGGGCAAGATTTATGGGTTGAGATTCAGCCCGACAAACCTGTTGAGGTCAAGGAACGCGTGAAAATGCTTGATAAATAATAAAAGAGAGTCGTTCGTTTTATCCTGATAGATCGTAAACGACTCTCTAGTAGCTCTCCATCCGCAACGAACGGAAAGCCGGGTGATTGTAATATACTCGACTTGGAGGTGTCCAGTTTAATTTTCCTTCCTTTTTCTCTTGACAAATAACACAGTTACTAGTATGTCCT
>JAYELT010000134.1:0-21139 GCA_034717715.1 Chloroflexota bacterium
TCAAACCCGATAATCAAATCACATTGGGTGCATATAAGAAGGAAGTCAGGGGGTTCGAGTCACTCAGGTTTATTCTTAAATGCTTCACAAAATCACACAGCAAATTGTTTGAGATATGCTGAATTTGCGCGATAATGAGATTCAGATAGTGATTGTTGCACCTTGCATTGTTAAAGCAAGCACTCGAGTTTATGCGTGGGGAAGTGCGTGTGAAGAATGGGAAGAGGTTATATATGTGGAAATTGAGGGAAATAAAGAAGAACAAGCAACGAATTTGTTATTCGATATTTGCGGGTATATCTTCAAATTTAATGCTTTTCATTAATGCTTCAATAGTCTCATCCGCTATCATGTCAGTGCAGTAAATATTTTCTAACTCCTGATTTTTGAATTTCTTCGCTGCCCACCAATTTTCCAAGATGTTTGAAGATATGATGGGTATTCTGGCTTCTTTTCTGGTGAGAAGATCAACTGCATCTTTTAGATTAACCTTATATTCCTTAAGCAAAAAATAAAGGTCATAAAAATCTCGATACCTGACTCTTTGAGACGAGGCCCGGATTTTTTCGGCACAGATCTCTCTTTCATCCATCACCAGGGGAACAGTTGAAACTCCCCAGACATTTTTATAGTCAATTTTCTTACCAGGCAGGACCACGTTTTGGAAACGGTCAATTTCAAATTTAATGTGCCCGTTCTGACCAAGTAATCCTTCAAAGCGAAGTCTTTCTATCTTGATTGTGAATTTGGATTGATAATATTTTACTATCTTGAATACACTGCTTGATTCGATAACGGATTGTATTTAATCAAGTGAAATGTTTTTATCTAAAGCAGTGAAGTCTAAATCTTCAGAAAACCTTTTTTGTGAAAGGTAGCAGTGATGAAGAGCCGTCCCGCCTTTAAAAATTAACTTGTCTTTTAAATCTGAATTGTAAATCAAATCAAGGGCAAGAGCTAGGAAATAATCCTTTTGTGCGATTGGCAGCGGATAACGCATATTTCTGCGATTGATGATCTTAAGCTGTTGCCTGCTAAATTTCTTTTTTGGCATATTTTTCAAAGTATTGGTCATAGTATAGTTTCCACTTATGATTGTATACCCTGTTTTGAGCATCACTAATTGAGGAGACACTTTTCCGTCCTGTCACAGATATCAGCAATTTCTGCGTATCCAAACCAGCGCAATCGAGTAAAAAACCGAAAATACGATTTGTGGTGAGATTTGACTTCAACAGGTATTGTAGGAGTCTATCCAGGTCAATTTCATCCTGGTTGTCAAATAATTTCTCGAGGACGACATCCGTTGAATAACTGCTGCGGTGAAATTGGATCAGATCAATGAGTGCTTTTTCAACACTGGCGATTTTAATTTCTTGCCCATCAATTTCATGAATTTCCCAACCATAAAAGTATTTCTTCTGGGTATATATGAAGTTATAAGAATAACTGCCTACACTGGTTGATTTGTGCCTATCAAGGGAAATTGCACTGATGCTGGAAAGCAACTGATTGTAAATCCCGTGAAATTGCAGGGCGGATTGAAATGAAATGTAAGCATTTTCAACCAGCAGATTAACGACAGCTTGATGAGAAATAGATAGCGTTCCTCTGGTGCTCAGGTCAGAAATTACATACAAACCTCTTTTTATACGGGTGAGCCAGCCATCATCAACAAGTTTGCTGATTCTTTTTCTTGTGTACTGTATTTTTTTGTTGAATAATTGATGTAATTGAGAAGACGTAACAACAACACCATATTGGACGATAGCGTCTTCTAAGAGGCGAAATTCGTTTTCCGCGAGAGCTATTCTTTTCATGTAAAGATAATACCATATACAAGGTATTATTACAACACAAATAGAAGCTGCTGTTGTTCGCGAATAAAGAAGTCAGGTATTGTTCGAAAATGGATGTAATTGGCGATAATGATATTCAGATTGTGACCGATGTACCTCATAGGTTACCTTTGCTCCCCAAGAATCCAATTTTGATATTCGGATGTACCCTCTCCGACGGCAAGTGGATTATGAAAGGTGGATTGTCTGACACTTTACTTTGAATCAACCTTATGAAAATTCTAAAACTGCGATTGGTAAGATATTTATAAAACTGTGGAATGTGTTGTAGAATGGGGAGATTTTCTAAACTCTGAAGGAGGCTCAGTTATTGATCGAAATGTGTTGGAGATATTACAACGTTCGATCATATCGTTCACCAGCCTAATAATTCCCCATATTCTGTGGCTATCTTCGTTCAACACACCCAAATTCAGTCGGCAGGGTTAACATTAAGACTGGTGCTAATTTAGGGGGTAGACCCCCACGTATCACACAGCACCTCAGCCTGTTCCAGCACTAACTGCGTAGCAGCCTTTTGCAGATCAGGCGGATAACCATACTTACGCAGGATATGTTTTACTAAAATACGAATTTTAGCCCTGGCGGATTCCCGCAGTTCCCAGTCAATCGTTACATTGGATTTGACCTTCTCTAGAAGTTCATGGGCGATGACGCAAAGCTGATCATCCCCCATCACATCACGAGCTGATTCGTTCTCTGCCAGCGCATCGTAGAAAGCCAATTCATCGTCATTCAGGTTGAGAGATTCACCCCTTTCGCGAGCTTTCTTAATGTCTTTTGCCAGTTTGATGAGTTCATCAATCACTTCAGCGCTTGTGATGGCACGTTTCTGATATTGCACAACAGCCTGTTCCAACATCTCAGAGAATTTGCGCGCTTCCACAATATTGCGGCGTGAACGCGCCTTGATCTCATCGTTGAGCAGTTTCTTCAATAATTCAAACGCCAGGTTCTTCTGCTTGAGGTTCTGGACCTCTGCCAGGAACTCCTCACTCAGAATCGAAATATCTGGACTTTCCATCCCAACAGCTTTGAAAATATCCAACACCTCGGTCGAAGCCACCGCACGTGAAACCAATTGCTTGATGGCTGTCTCCATGGCATAGCTGTCCCGGCGATCATCGGAACCAACTGACTTTGCCAACATGGAACGGATCTCCTGGAAGATGCGCACTTCATCGCGGATCTGTTTGGTGTAATCATGGGGTACAGCCAAGGAAAAGGCTTTGGTCACATTTGTTACAGCTTCCAGATAACGCTGCTTGCCATCTTCCAACTCGAGAATAAACTCCATAGCCTCAGCAATGGCATGCAGACGGGCGCTATCTCGTTTATCAATAATGCACAGGTAGTCAAAGCCATGCAGCATATCCTTGACGATGGTGACCTTTTCCCGCAAGACATTGACCGCCTGCTCCTGATCAATCGCCGGTTCGCCAGCACCGCCGCTGTCGGTGTAATTCATCAAGGCCTTCTTGAGTGAATCAGCAATGCCGATATAGTCCACGATCAAGCCGCCCTGCTTATCCTTGAACACACGGTTCACACGAGCGATAGCCTGCATAAGATTGTGCCCGCTCATCGGCTTATCCACATACATGGTATGCAAGCTGGGGCAGTCGAAACCGGTCAACCACATATCGCACACAATGACTAACTGCAATTCGTCGTTTTCATCCTTGAAGCGTTTTGCCAGTGCTTCCCGACCCTGCTTGCTGCGGATATGAGTTTGCCAGGACAGGTCATCGGATGCTGAACCAGACATAACTACTTTCAACTTGCCGGAGGCATCATCCTCTGTGCACCAAGCAGGCCGCAATCTGGCAACGGCATCATACATTTCAACACAGATTCGGCGGCTCATACAAACAATCATCCCTTTGCCATCGATAACGGACAGGCGTGCTTCGAAGTGGTTGACGAGATCTTCTGCAACCAGGTTGATGCGCTTCTCAGCACCAACCAACGCTTCTTGGGCAGCCCATTTGGCTTTAAGCTTCTTTTTTATTGTTACTTCTTCACCCTCTGTAATCTTTTCAAATTCGGGGTCAATGTACGGTTTCTCATCCGCATTCAGTTCAATCCGTGCCAAACGGTTTTCATAATAGATCGGAACGGTGGTTTCGTCTTCCACAGCTCGGAGGATGTCATACGTATCAATATAGTTGCCGAAAACCGCCGGAGTGGAACGGTCGGTTTTCTCAATTGGGGTACCGGTGAAACCGATAAAACTGGCATTCGGCAGCGCATCGTGCAGGTGACGGGCAAAGCCATCAATGAAATCGTACTGGCTGCGGTGGGCTTCATCAGCGATCACCACGATGTTCTTTCGATCACTCAACTCCTGATGTGTGTCACCCCGTACATCGGGCATGAATTTCTGAATGGTTGTGAAAATCACCCCGCCGGATGCCACCTGGAGCAGGGAGCGCAAGTCGGCGCGGCTGTCCGCCTGCACCGGCACCTGGCGCAAAACATCCTTGCAGGCCGCGAAGGTGGCAGAAAGTTGATTATCCAGGTCGTTGCGGTCGGTGATCACCACCACGGTTGGGTTACCCATTGCAGGATGGCGGATGATCTTCCCTGCATAGAAGACCATCGACAGGCTCTTGCCGCTGCCCTGGGTATGCCAGATGACGCCAATACGCTGGTCACCAAATGCATGGGGGACATAATTGCCAATGCCATCCTTGATCACATGTTCTTGGGGTTCATTCTTCGCAGGGAATCGACCCAGCAGGCGGTCCGCATCGGCATGGATGCCGCAGGCGTAGAAGGTGGAACCCACGGCTTTATTGACCGCCCAGTATTGGTGATAAGCGGCTGATATTTTGATGATCTTACCGCGGTCTTCAAAGACAACAAAGTTGAGGATGTAATCGAGAAAGCGGTGCTTCTCGAACATGCCGCGGATGAGGACTTCCAGCTCCAGCGTGCCTTTGGGGAGGATCTCGCTGCCATCGACCGTGCGCCAGGGCATGAAGCGGCCCCACCCGGCGCTCAGGCTGCCAGCCCGGGCGACCACGCCGTCCGAAGCGACCAGCAATTCGTTGGTGGTGAACAGGGAGGGAATTTGGGTTTTGTAGGTCTGCAGCTGCTGGAAGGCATCCCGGGTGTTGGCATTTTCATCGGCAGGATTCTTGAGCTCCAACACAGCCAGGGGGATGCCGTTGACAAAGACGACCACATCCGCCCGACGTGTATGCTGGCGACCGCTGACGCTTTCCACCACCGTGAACTGGTTCAACGCCAGCCAATCGTTATTGTTGATGTCGTCCAGGTCGAGCAGCCACAGCTTCTCATAACGGGTGCCGATGCCATCTGAGGCGGGGACTTCGATATCAATCCCATCGGTGAGCATGTGGTGGAAAGTCCGGTTGTTGATCAGCAGGTCTGGTGTTTCTGGATTGCTTACTGCCAGTAGAGCTTCCTTGATATCCTGGGGGGCGGCACCCGGGTTGATACGAGTTAGTGCAGAACGAAGGCGACCCGCTAGAATAACCTTCTGCTGATCAGAACGTTCGATGCCGACAAGGTCAGGGGCAAACCCGGTCTGGTAACCGAGGTCCTGTAGCCATTCGAGGATGCTGTATTCTAGGGTGTTTTCAGTCGTTTTGGGCATATTTAGTTTGCTATAATTGAAATTATTTTCAGATTATTATCCATTCCAATTCTATAAATTTATCCCCATTGAAAACTATGTCAGAAATTTCTTGTGAAAATTGCATTGAGTATGGTTTTTTAATTTCAGGTTTAAAATAATCGAATAATTCCCCTGAATCTGATAAACCAATTAATCCTATATTCTTTCTTTGAAACTCATTAATATTTCTTACTGCTGGGCGAACATGTGCGTTGTCTAAAACTACATATGAATAATTAGCAAATGAACGATACCGAAATGCTTGTTCCAAAGCTCTTTTCCAATTAGAAAGCTTAAGCTCTATTGCGTATGTATAACGCAGGATATTGCCATCGACCTGTGCAATAACAACATCAGGAATCCCAAAAAGATTACTCACTTCGTATCCACAATATAAGGTTTCCGAAATATTAGGAGAGATTATTATTTTTTCTAAAACTTGCGAAGCAAGTACCAAGTCGAGCATATGAGCTTCATATCTGAAACTCATTTTTTCCATCCTTTATACTTGGCATATCGATTTATCGCTGTAAGCCACATATGTAGATGATCCTCACGACTATCTTTTCCAAACGAAATGAGTGTTTCTAAGATCTCAAAATTCTCTATTGATAATGTAATTATATCTTTAACCTTTAAATACCTTGCTTTGAGTGTCATATCTTTTAGCTGATTCAATTGATTTGAAAAAACCAAGAAAAAGTGCTTGTACAATTCTGGTTTTGTAAAATGCCAATTATAATCTGGTACGAACATTATGGCTTGGTATTCGTTGAAATCAAAGTAATGATTTCCAAATTCCTCAAGAATGGAATCTTTATAACGATAGTCTATCAGTTGAAGTAACTGAGACATATAAAGTCTTGGAGTCGGTGGTTGCATTCGTCTCTTTTCATCTGTGTCTATGAAATTCTCGATATTAAATCTTCTTGTATTTTCATAACTACCCATTGTGATTATAGTAGGCCCTGATATTGTTAGTACAAGAGATTCCAGATTGCAATACCCAATAACAACTTTCAAATCATTATATTCAGTGAGAATATTTATGAACTTCAGCAATGCGAACAAATAATCTGCATCTTCAATTTGTTTTGTTTTATAATCGATTTGGAATATTAGATAAACACCTTCTATTCTTTCATCTAATGATGTTAACCAATCAAGCAACTCGTGAAAATAATCCGGGTTTAGCAAATAGTGATTATCAATTAAAACTTGAAGAAGTACTGGCTGATGGTTAGGGAAAGAAGATAATTGATTCAGAAATGGTGTTATGAAGCATTTTTCTTGTTCTGTAATATATTCTTGTGGATTATTCCCGTATGGGCGGCCAGGTATCACAACAAATTCAAACCCAGATTCAACTTGAAATTTTAAACATCCTTGAGCAATATCCTGAACATCAACTGGTTTGTACGTTTCTGTTGAAAAATCTTCAACAGATTGATTTGGATAAAACGGATACTCAGACAATTTTCCTGGAGAATCACTTGGAACAAAAAATTGAGGATCAAATATGGTTTTCTCTCTTGGGAAATCTAATTGTTCGACATTTGTGAGTCCCATATGTTTCGGACTAAGAATTATGCCCTCACCGGTCTTGTGAGTATTAATTGAATCAAGATTCCAACATTCCCGAAAACCTAATTGATGGTAAATTTTAAAACTCATTTCCATTCTCCTATCGCTTCATCAATCGCTTGAATCAAACGTTTTGCATTTGGATAACGACTATGGGAGTGTGTGCTTAATAATCTTTCCATTAGGGCACTCAGTTTTGGGCGCCCTTGTATTCCATTGCGATACCAGTTGTCATTAAGAATTGCTTTAACCCGATTTGACTCTCTTGTTAACTTTTCGTCATAGGGATGAATTCCCTTAAAAAGCATTTGTCCAAGTATTATACCAAGTGCAAATTGGTCAGTTCTAATAGTGATTTTCGCTTTTTCATACTTAATTTGTTCAGGGGCAGCATATAAAAGAGTTCTGGGTGCTCCACCAAACCCTGTTATCGTTTTATCATCTAAGGCTCTAGCTATTCCAAAATCAATTATTGTTACTTTTCCATCCTTACCAATCATAATGTTTGTGGGTTTAATATCTCTATGAACTATTCTTTTATCCCAAATTATTGATAATATTTCTGTTATTTGTCTGATTAGCAATAAGGCTTCCTTAGGATCATAATAGTTAGGCATTACTTTATCAAGAGTTTCTCCTTCTATGAATTCTTCTAATATGATGCAACGAGTTCCATCTTCGGAAAAAATTATCTCATAGAGCTTTGGAAAGGCTTCATGATCTAGATCCTTAAGTATATTGGCTTCTCGTTCAATTCTATTTTTTTCTTCTCTATCTAAATTTTCAACTTTCTTATATGCAACCTTCCCATACTTTGGATGCATTGCAGAAAATACTTCTTTCTGCCCACCATCATTAATCTTAGTTATATTTGAAAGTTCTTGTTCTATCTGATCAATTCGTTCTAATCCCATTATTTCACCTCGAGAACCCCACTTATTAGCACCGTAAGAAGAGACTCTCTTATTTTCGATAATATTTGATTTTGTTGCTTATTATTAACAATTTTATCAAAAATTGGAGATATTAGACTATCAAAGTACTTAATTAATACATCATTGGGTATTAATAGTTGAATATGTAAAAAGTCTGTTTTATTGAGGTTGCGTAACACTGACCCACCACTGCCACGTAACCTTATTTCATCTCCTTTTCGCTTTAATGCCAACAGTAAGAAATTCGAAAACATTTCTGACTTTGGTACTAAACTATTTATCTGTTGGTTAGTTTGAATCTGTTGAGTTGACATCACAACAAGCCCTGGTGTAGCTATACAACTTACGCAAATAGATTTAGGAGGTATATACTTGTTTATTTGTGAATCAGCACCAGATCTTGATAAAAAATTTGATGTCCCTGCTATGAAAAATTGATTGTGCATATCAGGAATTTTTAGAAACGGTACATCTTCACTTGAGTAAAAATCAGGGTTCTTAGTTGTCGGTGTCTTCCCAGTTATAACCTTTCCAAAATCAGAAACTTCTCGTATCTCCCATCCCTCAGGAATCAAACCCATCTCCGACTCGACCAGCTCATCGGGGAACAGGTCCATCACTTCTGCGGGGAGGGGGTATTCGCAGCCTTCCATTTTGGCATAGACGGGGTCGAAGTCCACGAACCAGGATTTGAAGATGGCGCGTGCCATCGCTTCCAGCGTGTGGTTCATCTGCCGGTTGAGTTCGATCTTGTCATCCAGCGTCCCCAGGATGTCTGCGATGCGTTCCTGCGTGGGAAGTTGTGGGATAAGAATTTCCAGCATATGGGCTGCATCTCTGTTTAATCCAGGAACAGCACTATCGGAATTCATTTTATCCAGCTGTAATGATTTCAATAGAAAATAAGTGAATCTCAGATTTCTTTTATTGTTTTCTGTGACAAAAAATGTTGTGTCAATCGGCCAGAAAGGCCCAGGTGAATAATGAACATTTCCAATAGAACCTTTCCTACCAATTATTATTCCTGGTCCTTTAACGTAAGGTTCATCGTGATAATCAATCCTCCCATTAGAACCAAAGACAGGAATTGACCCACTCCTGTTTCTGTCTCGTTTCGGCAATCCTTTTCCATAGGAAAATTTACAAAAATCTTCTACAGATGTTTTTACCCATTTATTCCTCATAACCAAAATCCTTCAAGATTTGACTGATTTTTTTATCAAGGAATGTTGACTGACGAATTTGGTCGAAGAATTTAGTAGAAAGTTTTTCCATCTTTTCTTCAAACGGGATGCCATCATCTTCTTCTTCCTCAATGCCCACATAGCGCCCGGGGGTGAGGACGTAGTTGTTCTTCTGGATGTCTTCCAGTGTGGCTGACATGCAGAACCCCGCCACATCTTCGTAATCGCCAACTTTCGCTTCGCCACGCCAGGTATGGTAGGTGCGGGTGATCGTGGCGATATCTTCCTCGGTCAGTTCGCGGTGCACACGATCGATAAGTTCACCAATCTTGCGCGCATCAATGAAGAGTGTCTCGCCGTGCCGCTGGCGGAAGCCCCTCCTCGGGTCGGCTGCCTTTGAGCGGGTCAGGAACCACAAGCACACTGGGATCTGTGTGGTGTAGAAGAGCTGTCCGGGCAGGGCAATGATGCAGTCCACCATATCCGCTTCAATGATGCCTTTACGGATGGCGAGTTCATCGTTGGTGCTGGTGGACATGGAGCCGTTCGCCATGACGAACCCCGCCATGCCGGATGGCGCGAGGTGGTGGATGAAATGCTGGATCCAGGCAAAGTTGGCGTTGCCGCCGTCCACATTGATGGTGGATCCGTCACTCTGCTTGCGTGCGCCGGCCTGAGGCGGCGTGCCGAAGCGCCAACGCACATCGTTTTCCACCTGGCTGAAGCCCCAATCTTCCATGTTGAAGGGCGGGTTGGCGAGGAGGAAATCACAGCGCAGGTCCTTGTGTTTGTCATCCAGGAAGGTGTCCCCCCATTGGATGTCGCTGTCGATGCCGCGGATCGCCAGGTTCATCTGGCACAGCTTCCAGGTGGTGTAGTTGGATTCCTGACCGTAGATGGATATATCCGCTTTAGCTTTCCCACCGTTGCCATTGCCAGAGGTGTGCGCCTGGACGAAGTTACTGGCCTGCACGAACATACCGCCGCTGCCGCAGCAGGGGTCATACACCCGACCGGAATAGGGTTCCAGCATCTCGACCAGCAAGCGAACGACGCACTGCGGGGTATAGAATTCACCGCCGCTCTTGCCTTCTGAAGCAGCGAACTTGCCCAGGAAATACTCATACACACGGCCAAGAATGTCCTGGGCCCGGCTTTCCGCATCTCCCAGACCGATGGTTGAGATCAGGTCAATGAGCTGCCCCAACCGGAACTTATCCAGCGCAGGCCGGGCATAGTCTTTGGGCAGCACCCCTTTCAGACGGGGGTTTTCAGTTTCAATGGCTGTCATAGCATCATCAATGATGATGCCGATCTCAGGGTCTTTGGCCTTGCCCATAAGATATGACCAGCGAGCCTCCATCGGCACCCAGAACACATTCTCCGCCAGATACTCGTCACGGTCTTCGGGTTCCGCGAATTCCTGTTGCTTGAGCTGGTTGTAAAACACTTCGAAGGTGTCCGAGATGTATTTTAGGAAGATCAGGCCAAGGACGACATGCTTATATTCAGAAGCGTCCATTGTGCCTCGCAATTTATCGGCTGCTGTCCATAGTCGTTCTTCAAACCCCAGGTTTGAACCAGTGCCATTTGCCATATTGAGATACTCCTAAAATTGGGGTTACATGTGGTCACCCCACTTGTGTGAAAGCTATGCTTACATTTATTATAGGATGAAATGGATTTATTAGGATTCATTTTTCCCTTTTAGCCAAAATGCCAAATACGCGTAGAGCAAAACAAATTTCATATATGTTAAAATTCATCTAAATATCATGCTTATCTTCGTTTTAATACGATTAAAAGGAGACCATCATGCGAGTGCATCCCGGTGAATATAAGGGTATGTCCACCCTGCTCACCCACTACACCGAATTGGAAAATGCTGAAAGGGCACATATCGCGCCTATCTACCAAAACTCGGTGTTCATTTTCGAGGATACGGCTTCTGGGGCAGCCGTTGCCACCGGGGAGGTGGATGATTATTATTACACCCGCTGGAATAACCCCAACCACCAACAATTGGCACGCAAACTGGCAGCGCTGGAAGCGTTGGATATTTTAAGGCAAAATCATGAAACGGATCCTGATAAGCTTGTGGGTGGGTTCGTATTTGCCTCCGGTATGGCAGCGGTGACGGCGGCGATTCTTTCGTGCGTGCATACGGGTGAAACTGTGCTGACGCAATCCGCGCTGTATGATGGGACATACCTGTTCTTGAAGAACCTTGCCCCTCAATATGGGATCAACGTCGTTTGGGTTTCTGACAACACGCCTGAGGGTTGGAAGGCAGCCTTCAAAGCCCATCCGGAAGCAAAATTAGCCTATATTGAGACACCGGTCAATCCCGCACTGCGATTGACAGATATTAAATCTGTAAACTCGTTAGCCCATCAACATGGTGCCAGGGTTGTTGTGGATAATACGTTTGCAACCCCATACTGCCAGCGCCCCTTCAATATGGGCGTTGATATCATTATCCACTCCACGACCAAGTACCTCTCCGGGCATGGACAGGTTATCGGCGGGGCACTGCTCACGACTGATCTGGCGCTTCTGCACGGAAAGATATACGAGGTATATAAAATATTGGGGGCGACGCCCAGTCCATTTGATACCTGGTTAGCGAACATCGGTTTGAAAACTTTTGAGCTGCGAATGGAGCGGCATTGTGAGAATGCTTTGCAGATCGCCAAGGCGTTGGAAAGCCACCCTGAGGTGGACAGGGTTTTTTATCCTGGTTTACCCAGTCATCCGGATTATGACCTGGCAAAAAAGCAGATGCTGGCATACGGCGGGATGATCGCCTTTGACTTGAAGGGCGGCATCGAAGCGGGGCAGCAGATGATGGATCGGGTTCGCGTGGCGACACTGGCTGTCAGCCTGGGGAACGTGGATACATTGGTGCAGCACCCTGCCAGCATGACCCATCGGCACACACCGAGAGAGCTGCGTCTGGAAGCAGGGATCACGGACGGTTTGGTGCGATTGTCCGTTGGGATTGAAGATCCCCAGGACCTGGTTCGTGATCTCGTAGGGGCGATTGAGGGAAATTGATAAAATTTTTAAAGGTAGTACCTAATAGGGTGAGTTTAGGAACTCCATAGCGAGAATCTGCCCTCGCTGGATGTGTTTTTCCAGGGGGAAGCAATGAAAAATTCCGGCGAGAAGAGTCTCCCGTCTCATGAGGGCAGGAATTACGCCAACCTCCCCGCTTTACTCAATACAGATAATGCGTCCGCTGTTATGAATTCATTCATATGTTTCTTGCTTGTACCGCCCCAATCAACAAGTGAACGTCCGCTTTTTAATTTATCTGTGACTTGATAGTATTTCTTTTCAGCAGGAAAGCCGCCATCTGGCAGCATTTTCGATTCCAATAATTCCAGAGCATCATGGCATCTTTCGTCATCGATAAAACCTGCCTCTGCCATAACCTTCAATCCAAACAGCATATCATAATGCCAGTAACAGGGATAATGAAGCTCTATGAAGTCTTCTTTCTTCCATCTTTTCGTCGACTTAATTTTATATATTTCCCTTTTGAGGAAAACCTCAGCGGCATGCCTGGCAGCCTTTTTCGCATCCTCATTGCCGGTTAGCTTTCCGTAAAGAGCCAGTCCACGAAGAGGAATAAGGCTTTCCATGAAAGATGAATTTGAAGCAGTTGGGTTTTTATCACAATTCCATCCCCCATCTGGCCACTGCCATTTCATAAGACGTTGCGCTAAGGCTTCCGTCTGATCATTCGCCAAACCAAGTTTAAGAAGATAATAAAGGGCGTTCCCTTCCTGTGATGCACATCTTCGCACTCGTCCTTCAACAGAAATTATTTTCTTTTCATGTTTACTTGAAAAAAGCCAATCATATACTTGCTCTCTCAATGGAATGAGTGATTCATCCCCCGGTGGATACCCGATATCCGCTAAAATTGCCAGAACCCAATGCGCGCCATACCATTTACGATAGGGGTGAAAGGGAATCTTCCCGTCATTGTCTCTTTCTGAAAGGAGCAATCTCACGCGTTGCGATGATTTGATCTCCTGTTGAAGTTTTTTGATATCTGGTGACTCTAATTTTCCCCCTAGAACATTCACTAAAATTTTGAATCGTATGGAGGGTTCGTTTGATTTTTTTAGGGTAATAATTGTCTTATTCATTATTTAAACTCCTGTCAGGAATATCCATTTCACTTGAAGTTAAAGGAATTAAGTTATTGTGATTAAAAGGTGCAAAATCCTGAAGGGCAGGGTTTAGATCAGCTGTGTATTTGCTGTGTTAGGCTTGGTTGTCCGTATGTCGCTGTTTCTTGAGAGAATCCAAGTGCCCTAACAAAAATATCGCGCGTTGGGATGCTGATAGGCTGGCTGCTGATATGGTTCCATCAAGAGGTGTTCAACGTCGGTTTGAATGGGCTATGATGCACCCTAATACTCGTAGATGCTGCCTCCGACGAATTCACGGATGACTGAGTTTTCAGGCACGATGGAATCATCCTCGATTGGTTCCAGTGTTTGCATTAATTTATATATCCGGCTTGCCCTTTCAAAAGCATCGCTGTGCAGTGGATCGTCGGCATAATCTTTTGTCCATCTGGCAAACTCATCAAACAATTTAGCCTTATAAATTGGCATTTCATAGGGCATACCGCTGTTGACAATGTAATCTGTGGTATTTACATAGGGAATGATATTGCGCAGCTCACTGGCACGCACATAATGCCAGTGCAGTAAGGTCTTGGTGGGGTCATAAGCCCTGTGGGAAGCATCACGCAGCATGCGTCGAACCAGGCGGATATCCGTCCAGCGTACATAGTGTCCGTCGGGATCTTGAAGCTGCAGCAATGGTTCGATGTATAACTTGAATTTCATCTCAGGGGGAATGTCTTTGGTCATGTCCGGATACAAGCCATGCAGGCTGTCGATCAGGATCACTTCGTTCGGTGCCAGTTTCATGGGGATCTGCTCAAGATGGCGGGTGCCGGTCTTGAAATCATAGAACGGTATCTTGACTTCTTCGCCTTCAAAAAGGCGTGTGAGATGTTCGTTGATCAATTCCAGGTCCAATGCTTGCGGGGTTTCAAAGTCATAATCGCCAAATTCATCTTTTGGATGCATTTCCAGGTCAAAGAAGTAATTATCCACGTTCAGCGTGACCAGTTTCATATCATGCCGGGCTAACCGTTCCCCCAGCTTTATGGTTGTGGTCGTCTTACCCGAAGAGGAAGGACCGGAGATGATAACCATGCGCAGCTCATCTTTTCTTTCCGCCACCAGGTGGGCAGCGTTTTCCACATCTTCATGGTAAAAGGCTTCGGATGCCCCGACAATTTTTGAGAACTTCCCTTTCCGGATCATTTTGTTGAGGCTTTTCACGGTGTGAAATTTATGGTCAACCGCCCAATCCAGGATGCGCCACAACTTTGACCATGGGATATTGGTGGAGGGTTCAGCCTGTCTTTCAGCCCTTTGTTCGCGCAATTGCGCGCGTTCCGCCCGGTAGAGGATATAAGCTTTTGCTACTTTCGCATGGCCTTCCTCGATCAGGACCTTCTCCACGGCATCCTGGATCTGTTCCACTGTGGGGGCGTCCCATTCTGGAACCTTTTCACCCAGCAACTCGAGTACTTTTTCCGTTAATTTCTCAGCAGTATGTTTGTCACGTCCTCCAACAGCAACGGCTGCGCGATAAATAGCATTAGTGATCCTTTGCGGTGTGAATGCAACAATGGATCCGTCCCTTTTGACAACTGAATCAAATTCAGGCATTTTTACTCCTTTCGCATCCCCAGAGTTCAGGTGAGGTTATGTGTGTAATTATAATGAAGTTTAGAGAATCAAGCCAAATCCAAATGAGGGTTATCAACTGATCCAAATAATCCCCTAGGGTATCGGCGGTATTGACTTTGAGGACTTTTATGTGATAAGCTCAAGATGAAGTTCTTTATCACATGTATTCACAGTAGAACATATTCTCCTATCATAGCAGCACGGTACTTTTGAAAATTGTCTCTCGTTAATTAATTGGGATGAACACTCCTTCATCCCGGGAGGGAAGCATGAAATCGAAATTTGCGTTTGGATTAACGATCTTAGCCCTGGTTCTTGCCGCGCTGGCCTGTCGGCCTCCCTGGCAGCCAGAACCTGAATCCCCTGAAATCACACCTACTTTTACACAAGAATCACCGACAGAAACGGAGGCAATACCTCCGACTGAGGATGCTGAAACACCATCTGATACATTAACCGAAACACCAACGATAACACCAGCGGAAGAAACTGCCCCGGATTTGATCGTTTTCACCAACCCTATCATTTTTGATTTCTCATTCTTTACAGCCTTAGAAGGTTGGGGGGTGACAAAGGATGGGAACCATCTTCTATTCACTGTGGATGGCGGCGAAACATGGTTAGATGCGACGCCAACAGGCTTATATCCTCTGCCTCCTGGAATCTCATCCCTCAACCTTAAGCCCTTCTTCCTGAATGAAACAACCGCCTGGTTCCATTATAATAATGCTGGCAGTGGTGTGCTTTATCACACTCAGGACAGCGGCGTTTCCTGGACGATGACCTCAGTGCCTTTTGATAACGCCGGGTTTTACTTCCTGGATTTGAGTTTTGGATACGCAATGGTGAGTCTGGGCGCGGGGGCTGGTTCACATTATTATGCCATTTACCGAACAGTCGATAGCGGCGTGACCTGGACAGAAGTATTCACCCATGAACCTGGTGAAATGAAGTCTTTACCAGAAGGTGGTTCAAAGAATGGAATCACCTTTCGCGGTGTAGATAGCGGTTGGATTGGCGGCTCCATCCCCATGGACGACAATTTCTATCTTTATTACACTGAAGATGGTGGGATAACCTGGGCACAAGAGATGGATATTCTTTTACCGAGCACCTTTACTGGCAGCATGCTGGATGTCAGTCAGCCATTTTTTGTCAGTGCAACCACTGGGTATCTGCCTGTTCGGGCGATGAACCCCATTGGGATGCCTTTGCTGATCTATCGCAGTGAGGACTACGGTCAATCGTGGGCATTCCAGGGTTCTGTATTGGATGGTAAGACAGTGGATTTCTATGCGGTTGATGAGGGTTGGATTGCTGCTTCAACAGGACTCTATCGCACAATAAATGGTGGTGTGACCTGGTCTGCTGTGGCTGCCTCAGGCATTCCCCCTGGCGAGTTCTTCATGGATGTGGATTTTGTGGACAGCCAGTATGGGTGGGTGTTAACGACACCGGATGAAAGCACCTGGGAGCCGCTCAAGTTCTTCCGCACGACCGATGGCGGTATGAATTGGACGCAATTGCTGCCTTAGGCACCAGGGGTACGAGAAATCGAAATATTGAATCTATTGGTATTTAGGTCAGTGAAATAGCTGCACATATACTAAGTTATGTGTAAATATATGCAGTTCATGTATTGGTTAGATAGGGATATGGTTATTCGTTTATGTTTCGCCCTGGCATTGATGCTTTTGCCTATCACAGCTTGTACTCCTTCCCCTCCAGAAATGACGCCTACCAATGCTTCTACCAATACCATCACACCTTCAGCGACCATAACTATCACCGCAACGCATTCACCCGAACCGACTGCAACGGTAACTTCTACATCCACACCAGAACCCAGTTTTAGTTTTACAGTCACATCGGATATTTCACATTACAGCACACCGGAATATTTTAACTATCCGAATTTCTTTGCAGCGCTACTTGGATATGTAAAACAATTTGGTCCTGGTGATTTCATGGTGACAACTGGCGATGTGCTTCCTGCAGCGGATGCACGTTGGACCATTGATCAGGTGTTGGATGAAAATTACCTCTGGTTTCCGCTGCCCGGCAACCATGATTTTGGCAAGACGGATCTTAGCTTTCTTCAAAACTACAATTATGATCCCAATGGATCCGCAGATCCCAATATTGTCCATTGGGGACCGGAACCCTGTCCGCAGACGACTTACAGCTTTGACTATCAAAATGCTCACTTTGTAGCTTTGAATGTCTACTGCAATGCTGAGGCACCCTGGGGGATTGACGGAAGCATATCGGATACTATTTATAATTGGCTGGCTGCAGACCTGGCTGAAACGACGCAGGAACATATTTTTGTTTTCGGTCACGAACCAGCTTTTCCGCAGCCCGATGCCCAAACGGGTGATATTCGACACCTCTACGAAAGCCTGGATCAATATTCCAAAGCACGGGATCGGTTCTGGGAATTATTACGCAATCACAACGTTCTGGCGTATGTCCATGGGCACACACACGGATACAGTGCAGTGAAAATTGAGGATGTCTGGCAAATTGACGCCGGGCAGGCGATGGGTGTACGCGCTGCACCATCTCCAGGGACCTTCTTGATCTTTTCTGTGCATGGCGGATCAGTGAGTATGGAGGTATATCGAGGGGAGGAGGGGCCAGGATTTGCATTCCTTCTTCGTGATGAGATCAATCTTCGCCAGTAGGTCCAGCAAGGTTGAAATTGATTTAATTGAACCGGTGAAGTACGGGGATAATTGCATTGCGTTTATGTTTATTAACGTAGGGGCTTGGCATGCCAAGCCCCTACGAAATGCCAAGCCCCTTCATGCTCTTCTTGATATCACATCAATTTTGTGATGGTATAATGCTTTCCTTGAAATAATTTAGTAGATTCAGAAAGAGAGCCCATGGTTAAACAAACCATTTCATGTCCCCAATGTCAGCAGCCTGTTGTTGCGGAAATTACCCGATTATTTGATCTCAAACAAGACCCACAGGCAAAGCAAATTTTACTTGCAGGGGCTTATAACCTGATTCAGTGCCCAAATTGCGGCTATCGCGGTCAGGCGCCGACCCCGATTGTTTATCATGATCCGGAGAAAGAGCTTTTGCTAACCTTTTTCCCACCTGAGATGCATGTTCCCATTAATCAGCAGGAGCAAATGGTCGGCCCTTTGATCAGAAAGGTTATGGACAACTTGCCCATGGAGCAGCGCAAAGCTTATTTATTCAAACCTGAGACCATGTTGACCCGTCAACGACTGGTTGAACGCATTCTGGAGGAGGATGGGGTTACCCCGGAAATGCTTAAAGCCCAGCAGGATCGTTTGAACCTGCTCCAGCGTTTGGCAAGTATTTCCCCTGAGTCAAGGCCAGAAGTGATCAAGCAGGAAGAAGCATTGGTTGATGAGCAGTTATTGATGATCTTGCAGCGTTTGCTTCAAAGTGCATCAGCTGCTGGAGAAGAAGAGAGCACACAGGTCCTGGGCGGATTGCAGCAGCAGATCCTTGAGAATTCAACCTATGGCCGGAAAGTCTTGAGTCAGGTTCAAGAACAGCAAGCTGTAATTAAAACTCTTGAAGAAGCCAGTAAAAAAGGATTGACCCGCCAGCGTTTACTCGAACTTGTCGTAGATGCTTCAGAAAGCGAAGTTAAATTGGCAACTTTGGTCAGTATGGCGCGGGGTGGGTTGGATTACGGCTTTTTCCAGCTGCTTACAGAACGCATACAAATCACATCTAGTGAAGAGCAAGCCCATTTAACAGAATTGCGTGATAAATTATTGAATATGACGCATGAGATTGACGAGGCGATCAAAGAAGAGGAAAAGCTGGCCAATCAGGTATTGGCGGAGCTTCTTGAAAGTGAAGATATTGAGGACGCAACCTTGAAAGCGCTGCCATCCATCAGTGAGATATTCTTTGAAGTGCTGCGAAAGCGTATTCAGGATGCTCGAAAAGCGGGTGATGAGGACAACCTGGCAAAACTCCAAAAGGTGGCTGCTACTATTCAAAATGTAAGCGCACCGGGGGCGAATATTGAGCTGATCGAAACCTTGATCCAATCAGAAAACGAGCAGGCGATCAACGATATCTTGGAAGAACATGCCGATGAGATCACGGATGAATTCATGCAATTCATGATGAATCTATTGAATCAAACACAGCAGCAAGAGGGGCGTGATGTGACTGCTGAAAAACTGCATCAGGTCTATCGACAGGCTTTACGTTTTTCAATGAAACGAAATTTGGAAACTGAAGCTTAGAAACGGGGATTATTTACTGAGAGGATTATCCAGGCGCAGGCCATGCCCGCGGACTGTAATGATATATTCCCTGCTGGGGTCAACCTCTGATAATCGATCACGCAGTCGGCGAACGAGGGCATCCAATGCTTGCTCGCTGACACCCCCAGCTGCCCTGCTCCATACCGCTTCAATGATCTCAGGGCGTGAGACCACTTCCCCAGGTTGTTCATAAAGCACCTGGAGTAAAGTGAATTGGGCAGCAGAGAGGGGTGGATCAATTTCGTGATCCATCACCCATACACGACGTGCGCCGATATCGACTCGGAGGCGTCGTTTTTGCATCTCAAGGGGTAAGCTCTCCAGAGGCATGGTCGCATCGGAACTGAGGTAGACAAAATGCTGGGCGAGTGAGATTTGCAGTTCGTCGCCATCATTGAGAGCTACAGCTTCCTGAACCAGCTCGCTGTTGACATAAGTGCCATTCTTGCTGCCAAGGTCTTCGACCATTGTGCCCTTTAAGTTTGAAAAGATACGCGTGTGGTGCCTTGAAACCTGCCGTAGTGGAATGATGATGTCACAATCGGAGCCGCGACCTAATATCAAATCCGTCTGGATGCTCCAGCGCTTTCCTTCGAGAGGCCCTGCCTGTGCGATCAATAATGGGTATTCCTGATTGTTTTTATACATTTTCTACCTGTGCTTGATCCCTCGTTGATGAAATTCCCTGCTATATTTATTACTGTTTCTCTAATGGCAACTTATTTGATATAATTATATTATATAAAAGCACAGGGAGAGAATCATCGGAAATCAACCTGTTCGAGGGAAAAAGGAATTCAAATGTCTAAAAATAATGAACAGCGAAATCCTTATCATTCATTTTTTTGGCCTGTGATCATGCTTGGTGCGGGAGTGATCTGGCTGCTCGTGAATCTTAATATCATCTCGACCTATAACCTGAGGGTCTTATACAGACTCTGGCCAGTTTTGATCATTCTCGCTGGATTAGACGTGCTTTTCGCCCGAAGAGTGCCTTTAATTGGTATGCTGCTCGCTTTGCTGATGATTGCCGGTGTGATATATCTCCTGGTGTACGGCAGTCCATTTGTGCCGCAAATCATGTCGGGATTGCAGGTTGAGGCTTTTTTCCCGGGGATTGGGATTACGCATTCAGCAACCTAAATCCATACTCATCTACCTTTCCATTATTGCTGGTAATCAATATCTCGAGGGTAAATGCTGAGCATTCATTGATCACTGCAGTTTGGTAGGGAAAGCCATCATAGGAATTTAAGTTAGTGGGGCAAGTCCGCCGAGTTCTCAGCTGGCAGGTGAGTCACTTCTTTGTTGCTGAATAGATTACAATCAAGAAGATCAGATATGATAGCAAACAAAGATATCATGATTGTGGACATTCTCAGCATGATTCAATATCTTCGATGCAATAATATTCAAGAAATGGTTGATATCCAAATAGGGATAAAATTATCGCAATCAGCTTTGTCTAATTTTCGAAATCACATCTGGTTTGAGATCCAGGCATATTGACTCTCGAAATAGAAATTTGTTTTTGCTATGAAAACACCCCGTATTGCCATCATTGCCGATATTCACGGCATCCTTCCATCACTGAAAGTTGTTCTGGCGGATCTGCAAAGGGACCCGCCAGATGAGATCATTGTAGCAGGGGATTTTTTAGGCGGTCCCCAACCATGTGAAACCTTATCGATGTTGCAGGAAATCCAATGCCGTTTTATCCTGGGAAATGGTGAGGTCAATATGGTCAAAATGCACAATCGCACCGCACCTGAGGTTTGGTGGACGCACCAGCAGTTTGCCCTGGGCCGCTGGACCTATAACAAATTGGATGATGATCACTTCAAATTCCTTGAGAAGCTCCCAGAACAATA
>JAYELT010000134.1:21239-34017 GCA_034717715.1 Chloroflexota bacterium
TCAAAATGCACAATCGCACCGCACCTGAGGTTTGGTGGACGCACCAGCAGTTTGCCCTGGGCCGCTGGACCTATAACAAATTGGATGATGATCACTTCAAATTCCTTGAGAAGCTCCCAGAACAATATGTGGTGGACATTGCAGGATGTGCTCCTTTCAGGGTTGTTCATGGATCACCATGGGATATCAACAAAGAGGTCTTTCCGGATAAGGATCCGGAGGCTCTGACTCGGGCATTGGCGATGATCCCTGAAGGGATTCTGGTCTTTGCCCATACCCATCTACCTGATGTGATCTATAAGGATGGAAAGCTGGCATTGAATCCAGGATCGGTGAGTAATAATTTAAATGGTGACACTCGTGCCAGCTATGCCACCCTTACCTGGGAAGGGAATAACTGGCAGCCGCTACTGCATTACATTCCTTATGATCATGATGAAGTGATCAATGCGTTTATAGAAACAGGTTTTTTGGAAGCCACACGTCCATTGGCGCGTGCTTTCCTGGAAAGTATTCTAACAGGGGAAAATACTGGCCTGGAATTTATCTTGTATGCTTTTGATGTGGCAAAGAAGGCGGGTTTTCATCATCTTGAAGCGGTTCCGGATGAGATCTGGTTAGGTGCTGAAGCAAGTTTCCCCTGGCGATTTGATCTATGAAAGGCGAGAGTCATGATTAAGGATAATGTCACAGTTCGCCTGGCAAATCAATCTGATCTGGATTTTGTCAGTCAGGATGGTTACCTGTCCAAGGAGGAAGTATTTTGGAAAATCAAGCGAAAGGAATGCTTTGTACTTAGTGTGGATGGCAACCTCGCGGGCTACCTCAGGCTTGAATTTCTCTGGTCATTGGTGCCGTTTATTGCATTAATTTTTATCAAGGAACGCTATCAGAACAAGGGTTACAGCCGGGATCTACTTGGTTTTGTTGAAAAAACCTTAAAAAACAGGGGTTATGAGGTTCTTTTTAGTTCTTCACAGGCTAATGAGCCGACCCCGCAGGCGTGGCACAGGCATATCGGTTTCGAGGAATGCGGTGTGATCAATGGGATCAACGAGGGAGGCGTTGGAGAGATTTTCTTCAGGAAAAAGCTCTAGAAAACTGTTTATGTGTATTAACGTTCTATTATAACGTCCTCGTAGATATTACTTTTCAAATAAAATTAGGTAGAATCCAGTCAGACCTTAAGATGGATAGAATTAATTTAGCGTTACCCCATATTGTTTTGGAGTTGTTAAGGTCACCAAAGTCCCCCTGGAACTGATTCAGACAGCATAACTTGACAATCCAGGAGTGGATTTGATCAAAATGAAGCATTTAACAAGGAGGTAAGCCTTGGCAGGTATTGATAATTTTACCCCCAAAGCACGGCAAGTTCTCAGCTTGGCTCAAAAACAAGCGGAACGTTTACGCAAAGCTCAAATCAGTACAGAGCATCTTTTGATCGCGCTGGTTGAGATGCAGGGCAGTGTTGCCAGCCGTGTTTTACGGGACCTGGGCTTGGAAGCTGAGCGTGTTTCAGCGATGGTTGAAAACGAGATAGGGTTTGGTGACCATACCGGACAGATAACACTTTCACCCGGTATGCAGCAGGTGATTCCTTATGCAATCGAAGAAGCAAAGAATAGCAATAAGAAATCTGTTAGCACAGAACATTTGTTGTTGGGCTTGATCCGTCTGAGTAATTGCGAAGCTATGAATATACTCAAAAAGCTAGGGGTGACACCTGAACAAATTCGACGTCAGACCCAACGCGTCTTGAAAGACTCCCAAGATGAATCCCGTGCGGCTTTGGCTGGTCGATCTCCCAGCAAACGACGGCGTGCTGAAAAGAAAAATCAAGAAAAAACGCCTCTAATCGACCAATTATCAACTGATCTCACCTCTCTTGCGGAAGAAAAAAAACTGGACCCTGTCATTGGACGCCAGACTGAAATCGAGCGTGTTATCCAAATTCTGGCACGCCGCACGAAAAATAACCCTGCCTTGATCGGGGAACCTGGTGTGGGTAAAACAGCGATTGTGGAAGGGCTTGCGCAGCGAATCGTTGAAGGGGATATCCCTGCACCGTTGCTGGATAAACGCCTGATCCAACTGGATGTAGGTTCGCTTGTGGCAGGGACGATGTATCGCGGTCAGTTTGAAGAGCGACTCAAGCGCGTTATTGATGAACTTAAATCCTCTGATGCCATCCTCTTCATTGATGAGTTTCATATGCTGGTTGGGGCAGGCTCAGCCGGCTCTTCTGTGGATGCTGCGAATATTCTCAAACCTGCCTTATCACGTGGTGAATTACAGGTAATTGGTGCAACCACCCTGGATGAATATCGGAAAAATATTGAAAGCGATGCGGCTCTTGAGCGCCGTTTTCAGCCGATTATTGTCAATGAACCAACAATAGAAGAAACCATTGAGATTCTCCATGGTCTTCGAACTGCTTATGAAGATCATCATCGGCTGACAATTGAGGATGATGCCCTTGAATCGGCGGCAAAACTCTCAGCTCGTTATGTGAGCGATCGGTTTTTGCCAGATAAAGCTATTGACTTGATTGATGAATCGGCTTCCCGGGTAAGGATGTACAAAAGCCCGGCTGCAATCGATGCAAAAGAGGTGATCGCGGAGTTGCGAGAACGACGTAAGGAAATCGAAGTCGCCAGGGAACAAGAAGATTTTGACCAGGTAGAAGATATTCAGAATCAAATTACTGGTCTTGAAGCTAAGCTTGAGGAGATGCGCACGATTTGGAACCGTGCTACCAGTCCGCATGTAACCACAGAAGATATCGCAGAAGTCATTTCAATGTGGACCGGTGTCCCATTAATGCAGCTTGAAACTGAGGAATCAGCCCGATTATTGAATATGGAAGCAAAAATCCGTGAGCATATCATTGGGCAGGACGAAGCCATTGAAACGATTTCAAAAGCGATCCGCCGAGCTCGGGCAGGGTTGAAGGATCCCGACCGTCCTGTAGGCTCATTTATTTTCCTGGGACCCACAGGCGTTGGTAAAACAGAGCTGACCAAAGCGTTAGCTGAATTTATGTTTGGCAGCGAAGATGCCCTGATCCAGCTGGACATGTCCGAGTTCATGGAAAAACATAGTGTCAGCCGATTGGTGGGTGCGCCCCCCGGATATGTTGGTTATGATGCTGCTGGACAACTCACTGAGGCAATTCGGCGGCGTCCGTATTCAATAATTGTTTTCGATGAAATCGAAAAGGCTCATCCGGAAGCACACAACATTCTTCTGCAAATCATGGAAGAAGGACATCTGTCCGATGCACGCGGCCACAAAGTTGATTTCCGTAATGCGATCATCATCATGACCACGAACGTGGGTGCTGAAATGATTCAGCAACAATCAACATTCGGTTTTTCGCTTACGGTGGATGAGGTTCAAGAAGAAGATCAAGCCTACAAAGAGATGCGTAAGAAACTGATGGAAGCTCTTAAACGTACTTTCAGACCTGAATTTATCAACCGCCTGGACGGTGTGATCGTCTTTCGATCCTTGAATAAGGATGACATCCGAAAAATCGTCAAATTGGAATTGGAAAAGGTCAGCAAGCGTCTGCAAGAAAACAACATCAGCTTGCATGCAACAGATGAAGCGCTTGATTTCCTTTCGGAAGAAGGTTATAACCCCGAGATGGGAGCCAGACCGCTCCGTCGTGTGATTCAGCAGAAGATCGAAGATCGGCTCTCTGATGCCTTGTTAGCAAATGAGTTTAAAGAAGGGCAGCAGATCCTCATTGATATCGAAACTGCTGTTGACGATGGTGCTGAGATTAAAAAGCTTGTGCTGAAACATGATCCTGAAGGGGATCAGCAGGAAGAACCTGATTTGGCAGCTGTGGGGTCATAAATCATGTCCAAGACCATAACACATTATGTCTGTCAGGAGTGCGGGCGAACTTCTCCGAAACCACTGGGCCGCTGTCCCCAATGTGGAGCTTGGGACAGTATGATCGAAGAGATCACTCCGACAAATAAGACCGCTCAAAGACGCGCAGTAATGCACGGCTTGAGCGGTTTTTCTGTTCCAAAGCGTCTCAATGAAATAGAAAGGGATCATGAAGAACGCATTCCTGTGCCAATTAAAGAATTCTCACGAGTTTTAGGCGGGGGTGTTGTCCCTGGCTCGATAGTTTTGATTGGTGGCGACCCCGGTATCGGCAAATCAACATTGATGCTGCAGATGACGCTACAGATGGCAGATAAGCATTGCGTTCTATATGTCTCTGGTGAAGAATCAGAACGCCAGATCAAGATGCGTGCTGATCGCCTGATGCGGGGTGGTGACAATCGCATAGAGAATTTACCTGATAACCTTTACCTGGTGACGGAGACTAATTTGGAAGCGATCCTGACCCATGTCAAGTCGGTCAAACCCCGATTGTTGGTGGTGGACTCAATCCAAACCGTTTACAGACCGGATATGGAATCCAGCGCAGGGTCTGTCTCTCAGGTACGAGAGAGTGCTGCGCAGTTACGTGAATTGGCGAAAACATCTGGTATTTCTGTGTTTGTGATTGGACATGTTACCAAAAAAGGGATTATTGCAGGACCGCGAGTCCTCGAGCACATTGTTGATACCGTACTGTACTTGGAGGGGGATCGTTTTCAGGCTTATCGATTGCTTCGCTCGGTCAAGAATCGTTTTGGTACGACATCCGAGGTGGGCGTTTTTGAGATGCAAGCACAGGGTTTGATCGAAATCAACAATCCCTCCGAAGTATTTTTGGCAGAACGTATGGTAAATGCGCCCGGTTCTGCGATTGCAGTGACCATGGAGGGGACACGACCATTACTGGTCGAAATCCAGGGGTTGACCAGCCGTACGAGTTTTGGTAATCCCAGGCGCACACCGAACGGGATTGACTTTAATCGCTTGTTATTGATCACGGCGGTGCTATCGCGGCGTTTGAACATGCGCCTCTCAGAACAAGATATTTTTGTTAATGTGGTCGGCGGGCTAAGAATTGATGAGCCAGCCGCGGACCTGGCTGTGGCGGCAGCCATTACTTCTTCCATGCGAGACCAGCCCATCCGGGCGGATTTGGCCCTGGTTGGGGAATTAGGGCTCTCAGGCGAATTGCGGATGGTTGGTCAGATTGATGCACGCATTCGGGAGGCTGCTAACCTTGGCTTTAAACAGATCATTATCCCCAGAGGGATGCAGCGCAAGCAACCCTGGCCGGGGGGGATCAAAGTCTTGGAAGCCAGATCTCTGCGTGATGCCCTGTCGCTCGCGTTGATCAAGTAACATCACATTTCGGCTGCACCATTTCATATCACCCGTTATAATTGATTTTTAACATCATGATCATTTGATCTTGTTGATTCATTACTTCTATTGGACAGGAATCCATTATGAGCAGCTCAATACTTCAACTCAATCCAATTTCCCGTGTCCGCCGTAACCATGGGCTGGAACATGCGACCATTCATGTTTTGAACAAACAATTTCCCCATATGAAACTGGGGGGCGTATCCACCCCGATTGGATTTATCATTATCGGTGAAGCCACTACTGAAGATGTCGCAAAAGCAGCGATTGAAGCCTTAAAGAGGTTACGTGCTGGCGAGATTGACCTGGCATTCCATCCCAACTGCGGCACAAATTACGCCATTCCAGGAATATTTGCGGGTATTGCTGCCTGGTTGGGCACCCTGGGATCTGATAAAAAAATGAAGAGCAAGCTGGAACGACTGCCTTTGTCGATCCTTCTGGCAACCTTTGCCTTTATCCTCACCCGCAATCTGGGTCCTTTGGTGCAAAAAAGGGTCACTGTTGCTGGTGATCCTGAGGGTATGGAACTTGAACGTGTGGAAACCTCCGTTCGTATGGGGATACGCATGCACCGTGTAATCACGAAGGGATAAACTAGTTTATGCCGGCGGAAAAACCCATCGTTTATATCCTGCTAGGCGATGATCGCGAGGCTATAGAAGCACACATTCACAGGGCTTATGCCAGCCTGGGGACACCTGATATGGCGGCTTTGAATACCACCCATCTGGAAGGAAGATCGAGCACGTTAAATGACCTGCGTGCCTCAGCGTTAGCCTTACCGTTTTTGACTAAACGGCGTTTGGTTGTCGTGGATGATGCACTCAAGTTGTTCGCGATGAAAGTGTCCGGTAAAGAGCAGGCTGAGGATAAGAAATTTCACTCAGAGTTCTTAGCTTTACTGGATAGCCTTCCGCAATCCACAGCACTGATTTTGGTGATCTCTGATACACAAAAAAAACGGAAACGCAATGGCGTTTGGGATTCCTATTGGCAAACGCTTGGTAAAAATCACTGGTTGATAAAATGGGCTGAATCAGCCGGAGACAGGGTGTATATCGAGGATTGCGCCCTCCCAACAGGTGGTGGATTTGTGAACTGGATCCAGGATAAAGCTGTAGAACTTGGCGGGGAATTCACATCTCGGGCAGCCCGGACGCTGGCGGAATATCTAGGGAATGACACACAGCGCGCAGCACAGGAAATTGAAAAGCTGCTGACATATGTGAACTTTGACCGCCCGGTGGATTCTAAGGATGTTCAGCTTTTAAGTATTCAAGAGAATCAAAGCGATATTTTCGAGATGGTTGATGCCCTTGGTACCAAGGATGGGAAGAAAGCGATAACCCAGCTGCATCTCCTTCTTGAAGATAGTGATTTTATTCCGATCTTTTTAATGATCGTACGGCAGTTTAGGTTAATTCTTCAGACCAAAGAGATCCTTGATGGAGGTGGAAATGATCGTGATGTTGCAAAAATCTTGCGTCAACAACCTTTTGTTGCCAGGAAGCTCTGTGCACAAGCACAGCATTTTGATATACAGACTCTGGAATCAATCTACTATCAGCTTCAAAAGATCGACATCGATATGAAAACTGGCGGCATGCAAGGGGATATTGCCCTTGATTTATTCATTGCCCGTCTAACAAATGCCCTCGTTTAGTTGACATAAGACCACTGGTTTCCTTTTCCTCATTTACTTCCCAATATAATAAAAATTTAGGATGAGCGCTGTTGGTTTCTCCGTCAATCCCCATCATGACAGGAAATTGCAGCTTGTGGTCATGAAACCTAGTGTTTTTATGTAAAACGGTCTGGGGCTTGATAGAGGTTAAACAGTATAAATTGGATAATCGTATATGGGTATAATAATGCTGTAATGAGTAAGGATATTGGTCAGAACCATTTAACAGTAGAGAACAGGGAAGAACATCAATGACCATGTTAAACCTGCGTGTAGCAACCTTGAATATCGGCGGTGGGGAAAAGACATTCGAGGAGTTTTCACACGATACGCAGCAATCCAGACTGGCAGCTTTGGAGATGTTGATCAAACATCTGAAAGCTGACCTGCTGTGTCTTCAGGAAGTCTCGCAGTATATTGATGCCGATGGGGTATCTCACAGTTTGATGGAAAATATCAACCAGGCAGGTGGCTACGATAATTACTGTTATGGTGAGACTCTTTCAATGGAAACCCACATGCAGGTGAAGAAAGATGTCATGGTTAAAGGGGTCTTCAATGACTGGATGGATTGGTCGAAAGGGAATGCAATTCATGCAAGAAGACCTTTCACCCGCCTGAGTGACCCTAAAAAGTCAGGTATGCCACGCAATATTCCCATGTATCAACCCAAAGCCTATGAGGGAAACCGGGACACAGACCCACGATTTGTCTTGTTATCCAGGCTAAATACGTCACCTTATCCATTTGTGGCCACTTTGCATCTAACGACACTGGTGGGCGAACGCCAGCCACAGCCCTTACAAACAAAAATTGAGCAATCACAGCTGCTGCGCTATCAGCAAACCGGTCGATTCTTAGATTTGGTGAATAAATATATTCTCAATGAAGCGGAGCCGTTGATCCTGGCTGGTGATTTCAACGCAACAAAGGATGAAGCTTGCATATTACAGTTACTTGAGTCCGGATTCGTGCGATTGGAACCGGAAAATGAAGGTCCCAGCCATGCGGGATCAGGAAAAATGATCGATCATATTTTCTTTTATCCACATGAACGATTGGTGGATTATCAATGTCACATTGAAGATGGTGATCTCAGCAAACGTGCTTCAGATCACCTGCCGATCGTTGCGGACATGCGGATAAAATAAGATAAACTAGATAAAATCAAGCGCTAGCCTGATGCAGCATTTTCATTGATAGGCAGCGTTTTTTCTTTCGAAGATGTGAACAGGAGTGCCATTTATGATGTCAATAAATGAAAATCGTCAATATTTTGGGACGGATGGTGTACGGGGTACGGTTGGGAAACCACCCCTTGTGCCTGATTTTGTTACCAAATTAGGTTATGCGGCGGGTGTGATCCTTTCACGCAGAACAACACATCCGACATTTGTGATCGGGCGTGACACTCGGCAGTCTGGAGAAATGCTGCAAAGCGCTCTCACCACGGGTTTGCTGGCAAGTGGTGCCACAGTCGTGAATCTGGGTGTGATTACCACACCTGGGGTGGCTTTTATGGTGCGGAAGATGGGTGTGGAAGCAGGGGTTGTCATTTCTGCATCACATAATCCAGTTGCTGAGAATGGTATTAAATTCTTTGATGCAAATGCCCTGAAATTAAGTGAATCGATCGAGGTCGAAATTGAATCTTTGTTAAACCAGCCAGTTGATCTTCATCGGGTACCATCTGACCAAATTGGTCGGATGATTGATGGGGCGGATATGCGTGAGCTCTATGTGGATAACCTGGTGGATGAGCATCATGAATTTTCATTGAAGGGGGTGAAACTGGTCCTGGATTGCGCAAATGGGGCGGCATCCTGGTATGCTCCCCAGGTTTTCGGCCGACTGGGAGCAGAGGTGGTTGTGATACACGCTTCACCAACTGGGCTGAACATCAATGAGCATGCCGGTTCTGAGCATGTCCGCAGGCAGCCGGAGGACCTATATGCACTGATCAAGGGTTTTGATGCCAATTTTGGTGTGGTTTTTGACGGTGATGCCGACCGGGTGATATTTCTGGATGAGGATGGGCATTTGGTTGACGGCGATCATATGCTGGCAATTTTAGCTGATTATTTTTCTGAAAACAATAGGCTGCTGGGTGATACGGTGGTCAGCACGACAATGCGCAACGGCGCATTGGTGAATTATTTTACTGATCGTGAGATAGACTTTATTGAAACGCCAGTTGGGGATAAATATGTCATGGCTGAGATACGGAAGTTATGGTCAAATGGATATCACCAGAACCAAATTGGGTTGGGTGGTGAGCAGTCAGGCCATATCATTTTGATGGATGCAAACCATGGCACCGGTGATGGCTTGCGCTCTGCAATCTATCTCTTGCGTGCCTTTTTAGCCAGCGGGAAGGAAACACTGGCAGCTTTAGCTGAGAGCATCCATAAATATCCGCAGGTGATTGCATCAGCTGTGGTGGCGGAGAAGATCCCGCTTGATCAATTGCCAGCAGTGACTGCTATGCAGGCGACATTGTATGAATCCCTGCCCGGTTTGACAAGACTTAATCTGCGTTATTCCGGCACGGAACCGAAAGTCCGTTTAATGTTAGAGGCAGATAACCGGCATACCGAGGAAGAGCTGGCTCAGCAAGCTTTTACACTGTGTGAGGCTGTTCAAGATGAAACAGGCACACCTCCCGGCAGTTTCCTGGAGGTGCTCAACGTTACTAAAGGAGGTCTGGTTAGCCAACCAGCCTAAAAAGATTATTAAGGTAAACTCCCAGAAGACCAGTCAACATGTATTTGATACTATCCAGGAGACTTTCATGAACCAATCTGAACTCAACTTTGATGACCTTAAAATGGTCCAATTTGGTATAGTATTCAACCATTTGATTCGTGATCTGACTTGTGCGGAAACAGCTGACCAATGGGATCCAGCGATTGTGAAAATGAGTGCATTTCTTGAGGTTCTGGATCAGGAGTTGCTTTCAAAGCCAGAGATCATTGCAAATAACCATGGGGAGTCGTCACGAGTATTCAGTATGTTATTGACACTGGCAGCTATTGGAACACAATATCGCCTTGAACAATTCAGGGCGAATGATGAAGAGACCAGGAAAAAACGTCAGGAGATCGAGGATATCTATCTCCCGGCGACTGGGCAGCTTCGCAAACAGTCCATCATCCTGGCCAAGAAATACCTGGCTTCCGCGGTCTTTGACAGCTTGCGAGAGGCGCTAATAAATGAGATCTTCCCACTGCTGGATAGTTTAGATTATGAGAGGGATCCCGACCGCTGGATGCCTTTCAGGGTTGTCCAGATAGGGAATATCTTCGAACGCCTGTACGGATTCCGGCTGCGTACGCTGGATCCTCGCCTGGTTGGTGATGAACATCAGCTTGGTCTGCTGCGCATGATCTACGACCGGAAATATCTGCGTTTTGGGACATCCGGTGTGCGTGGTCGTTGGGGTGCTGATCTAACCGAACGACGCGCCAGAGGGGTTGTGCAGGCAGTGTGTGATTTCTTAAATGATGTCAATGTGCCGGATAATGTTGGTCGTGAAAATTTGGCAGGTAAAAAGGTGGTCATCGGATATGACACCCGGCGTAATGCAGATGTTGTGGCGGAATGGGCAGCAGAGGTATGCCTTGCGAATGGATTTGAGGTTGAATTTGCCAACCGGGATACGCCTACGCCTGCCCTGGTCTATTACCTCACGGATTACCTCCAGCCTGAAGATGTGGCCGGGCTGCTTATCTGTACAGCCAGTCATAACCCGCCGGAGTGGCAGGGGATCAAGTTTAACCCCCGACTCGGGTATCCTGCGCCCACAACTGTGACGGATTTTCTGGCTTTTCACATCAATGAGTTGCAGCTGGCTGACGCCAATGCGCGAACAACCGATTTGGATGATGCGCGGAAGCGGGGCCGTTTGCATGGCTTTGATCCCCTGGATGATTATGTCGCGTGGATCAAGGATAACGGGAAAGGGAATGCCCGTATCCCAATCGATTTTGATCGGATAAGGAAATTCTTCAGTGATAAGATGGTTGTTATTGATGAGTTCCATGGGTCTGGTCGGGGGTATTTGACCCGTTTGGTGGGTGAAGCTGGCGTGCGTTACACAGTCATTCACGCCCAGCGTGATCCGGAACTGACCGGATTGGATTATGCCAACCCGGAGGAGCCCTTCATAAATCCATTAAAAGCGAAAGTTGCTGAGACAGGGGCACATCTTGGCCTGGGGATGGATACCGACGCAGACCGCTTCGGGGTTGTGGACAAAGGTGGTGTTTACTTCCGTCCAAACCAGATCCTGCCAATGTTGGTCCGCTACCTGGGAGTGGAACGAGGGTTAAGGGGTCGTGTGATCGCCACCCAAACGGGTTCCCCACTAATTGAGATCCTGGCCGGGATGATCCCGAATAATGAGAAAAACGAACCGGCTGAGGATGCGCTGCCGGGTTATGTCAGCCATCCTTTTTATAAAATACGCATCGGCAGTCGTGAGGATCGTATCTTGAAACATGCCTTCCTTGTCCCTGTGGGGATCAAGTATATTGAAGAGATTCGGCGGACTGATCGAGCGTATCGGACGCAAAAACCTCTTCCTGAGCATTGGCGTGATCGGATATTAATCGGCGGTGAGGAATCTTCTGGGTTGACAAGTCGCGGTCATGTCACCGATAAGGATGGCCCCTGGGCAAACATCCTGATTATGGATATGTTGGCCTATTTTGGGACACGTGAAGATAGCCCATTGACAACTATTGCAGAGATTTGGGAAGACACCGTTCAGATGGAAGGCTTATGGCATTCCTATGGCTGTTCTCCCTATGATGAGACATCTCATACAGGTCGAACAGATGTGGACGCGCCCCTGGAAGCTAAAGAGGCGTTTATTAATTACTATCTGGAATTGGCGCAACAGGATGGTCACCCGCAGGTGGCAGGGATGGCAGTGGTTTACCTGGGTGGCATTCGCTATGATGTGGCTGAAATGCAGCTGCTGGATGACCAGGGAGATCCACGATATCAGCTGCGAGTTCGGGCGTCCGGCACCGAACCCATCAATCGGATATATGTGGAGAGTAAGGACCCTATATTGGGTAAAAAAATCATGGACTCAGCGCTTGAGAGGCTCGAAATGTTGACCATTAGTGAAATCCGCAAAGCTTACAGTGAGTGGCGGTTGGTGGATATGCTCTCACAAACACGATTGACAGAAAAGACTCGCCAGGCTGTCATGAAAACAATTGCAGATAATGGATGGGAGATGCCTGATGTGACCACCAGGCTTGTGAAGAGCATGCAGATTCTGGAAAATCGCAACCGGAAGATCGCTCAGAAGTGGCTGGATGCTTTATCGTAGATGTTTTTGTCATAGCGAGAATATTTCGACCAGTACAGTTCGAAATGACGAAGAATGATTATAAAAAAATTGTGAACTTTCATCGTTACTATTATCCAGGTTGTCAAAGATAAAAAACCTGTTTTTGGCAATCCGGAAGCGCTAGAGCTCTTAAAAGAAATTCTCAAAAATGTCAAAGTGCTTCATCCCTTCTCAATGCTTGCCTATGTTTTTCTCCCTGACCATTTTCACATTCTTATTCATCCTGGAGAGCAGTCGAATTTCAGCGAAATTATGCATTCGCTAAAATCTAATTTCACGTGTGAATTTAAGAAGATATATAAGTTATCAGCTCCTTTTACTTTTTGGCAAAAACGCTTTTGGGATCACGTTATCCGTGATGAGTCCGATTTTGAGAATCATATTCATTACATTCACTATAATCCTATCAAACATGGCTATGTAAAAGAGATGAG
>JAYELT010000134.1:34117-39498 GCA_034717715.1 Chloroflexota bacterium
CAGCTCCTTTTACTTTTTGGCAAAAACGCTTTTGGGATCACGTTATCCGTGATGAGTCCGATTTTGAGAATCATATTCATTACATTCACTATAATCCTATCAAACATGGCTATGTAAAAGAGATGAGCACATGGCAATATAGCAGTTACTCAGCTTGGCAGGAACGTGGTTTGTATAACAAAAAAAAGTAGTGGGTTGAGCCGAGAAGCATTTCTTGGGGGGAATAAACTAATCTGTCACGCTTTTAGCGTGACAAGTGTTTGTAATAGTTGATAAAAAATTCGTTGTTATAATTTCAGGGACTAGTCTATTTCACCCAGGTCAAGCAAGAAAATAATTTTTTCACGCAGATTGATTTGCGACCATGCGTGACAAGCAATTTCGTATTTGGATTGTGAGAAGGGCAACATCTTTTTCAAAGGCAGAAATATCAGTGAACATGAGATCACCCACCCAATCACATGTTTCCTTCTATGAGAGTTCCGCAAAAGCGTCAGGCTGTGATGAAGATTATTATCATTATGAGCGAAGCGTGGCGGTCTTAATTATTTAATTTACCATCATCTGAAATGTATTTACCGGATTGTTTCCTCGGCTCTGGCGAAGTTTGTTGCAATAAAGGTGTCAAGGAGTCATTTTTCTCTATGAATGGTCATCGGTTTTGTAGAATTTTAAAAAGGCGGGTTGAAAAATCCTACCTAACTGCAAGAGTATTTTTTCTTCTGTTCGAGCAGGTGTCCTCACCAGCGCAGTAATATCTTACGGTTTTTAATCAATCCCGCACATGGTCAGAAGACCATGGGTTATTGGAATAAATGATGATATTAATGAGACTGCCACGCTTTGCTCGCAGTGACAGGAAGTTATTCATCTCCCTGGATGATGATCAGCGTTTGACTGCTGAACCCATAAATTCCCAAAGGTATTAGATCCTGTCTGAAAATGTGATCCCTGAGGGCATAGGCAAAATCACTTTGATCAACCAGGCGGTCATAAACATCAAACTCGAAAAACGGTTGGTAACGTGCGGCGAGATAATTGACACGCTGCATATCCAGTTTGATTTGCGGCCAGTCATTGTGAGGAAAAAGGATGGGATGCTCAGCCAGCAAGATGATCTCATCAGGAAGTGTTGGCAGCAGCTCCTTAAATTCTTCTAAATATAGTAAAGGATAGGCTGACTCACGTGTTTCATAATCACTGTTTGCATATCTATGGATGAGGTAAGGATCGAAACTATCAGAGGAGGTGCGAATCCCAACCTGGAGATACGAGGAGCCGCCAGCTGGAATATCTTCGATGGGGACATCCGCACCTAGCGTGCCGCCAAGAACCAGCTGCATTGGCAGCAATTCACCGTTGAAATCATGGGCGACATTCAGGAAATAGACCGTGATTGTTTCCCCCAAGAAATTAAAGTTTCGTTGGTGGATTGCGCGATCTAGCAGTTGGAAACTGATGAAAGCCCACAGGTCATCGATTACATTAAACTGATTCGAACCGAGCCTGGTGACATATATATATGACCAGTCAACCATCCTGCCGTTGGTGTCTTTATAGGGAAAGAGGACAGCAGGCTGCGCAGGCACCTGGCTGGGTGTGGCCGTGGGTGTCAGGGTTCGATATGAAGTTGGGGTGATGGTTGAGGTGCTCGAAGGGCGTGGGGTGATGGTATTGGCCAATGTGGTTGTTAGTGTTATTGTCGGGGTGAAGGTTTCAGTCAGTGTCGGCGAGGCTGTGTTTGTCATTGTGGGTGATGTTGTTACTGGGGTTGATGCCTTACATGCAACCACACTCAGTATGATTAAACAGGATAATAAAATGAACAGGATTCTGGGGAGAAGATAGGATCTCATCACAGAGGGGATTCGGTGGGTTAGACAGGGCGGGTGATCGCCGCAGCGCCGTATCCCACAACCGAGGATTTATCACCTGTAGTAGAGGCTGATGTGTCATAACAGAGGAGTGTAACGTCTTTTGCACCCAGTTTTCTGGCGGACCACAAAACAGCAGCTATTGCAGCCAGGCCGCAGGCATGACCTTTTCCCTGATCCTTGAGATCGAACAAGCCATCTGGGGAAAAATCGTTCAGGGCTGACAGAACTCTGTTATCCAATTGATTTGCGACCGTTTCAGGATAGAAATGTGAAAGATCGCTGCTGGCAACCAATAAACATGATTCACCCTGAAGCTCCTCAGCCAGGATTTCACCAAGGGTTTGAGCAATGGCTCGTGACTGATCACGGAGCATGATGGGGATCAGGTTGAATTCACCCTTTATCGCTCGTTGTAAAAAAGGCAGCTCAATCTCCAGGGAATGCTCCCGGTCATTATTAATTGGTGTGAGTGACACACCGGCTCTCTCTTGCAAAGCTGTATTGATTTCAGCGACTTTCTCGGCTGCCAATGGGATCTCACCAAGTGGGGTTCCATATGCTCGGTGAGCGCTGGTTAACAAAGGTCGGGGATGATACTGGTGCATGGGGGAGATGACAGCAACCGTGTCAAAGGACTTTCCGGCAATGGCTTTATAGGCATGTCCTGCCACAGAGCCGGAATATTGGTAGCCCGCATGGGGCGCGACTAGAGCAACCACTTCTCCGGGGAGGTTGGGCAGCGCTGCCTTCTCGATATAGCTATCGATTGTTTTCCGCAGTCGGTCTGGGTTAGCGCTGTACCATGTTCCTGCAATTGGTGATGGTCTTACGGTTTTTAATTCAGTCATCATACTTAGATTTTAGCATATTCGTTGATTGATATCTATAGGAAAGGTCAAATGCACTTCGATCCAGGCGGGATTTTTAAACCACAATACATAGTGACAGCTAGGTGACTGAAATCGCGATAATTTCAGTCCTGATGATTTCGGTTTGCTGATCCAAACGGTGAGACTTTCTGATTGGAAAGTTGATCGTGTTGTCCGGAAGTTATGTAGGGTGACTAATGGCATTGAAATTAATAATGAAGGTTCATGAAATGTTGTTTCGAACGGCGTGGATAATGGTGATCTCAAGGGTAGGGCCGTACCATCGAAGCGTGGATGAAGGTGGATAACCTTGAAAATGATCTCCCATTTTACCGGTTGAAAGCGACGCCCGGTGATACGACTGAAGTGCATGCGATTCAAGCAGGTCATTTTGCGATGGCTTTTTCTGAAGATCAACGCCTGCTAGCAATTGCTGGTCCAAACGTGATTTTTGGAATGGTTAGCTGACCTCATCAAGCAGCAGGAATGGATATCTGATCAGCAAGATCGAGGTTGTTTCAATGGCTATTTTGATAATGAGGGGAATCGTGTGGGTTGATATGTTCATTCTATTTTCATGTGATCGCGGATCAGCATAAATTCAATATATTCGATGAAGAATAAACTTTACCTGTTTTGAACGGGCAAGCTAGTATTGTATTTTAGTTAACTTTTTGGAATGAAAGTATCAATAAAGGAAGTCCCAGGGGTTCACACGCCCATAATCGTCGCTGCGCATTTCAAAATGCAGGTGGGGTCCGGTGGACTTGCCGGTGCTGCCCATCAAGCCGATCGTATCACCCTGAAAGACTTCCTGTCCACACCCCACGTTGATTTGACTGAGGTGAGCGTAGAGGGTTTGCCAGCCGGAGCCATGATCGATTACGATCATTTCGCCATACCCATAATCGTTCCAGCCGGCATAAACTATCACACCATGATCTGCAGCGAAAATCGGGTTGCCGAGTCGCCCTGCAATGTCGATTGCATAATGGTTCGTTTCCGGGCTGTAATCGAACCCAGACAGGTAGCGTTCAACGCTGGGCCACAGGAAAGTGAGCGATCCTGTGACGCCATCGTAATGTCCTGTACAGGCACCAGGTCCGAGGTGTTTAGCGGTGGCAGGTTCCTCCCGGCTGATGCGTGGCGTACGCCAGTCGGTGAAAACGCCCTCTCCGCCAGGGATCACAAGCATTTTATCAGGGGGAATGTTTGGGTTGGCATAATCGCCGATTTCGTCCGGGTCTAAATTGTTTTCCGGCCAATTGATGATGTCTTCAGGGGTCACGCCATAGAAAGAGGCTACGCCATTGAGCCCCTCACCAGCACTCCAACGATGATAAACCCCATCAACGGGTAGGATATTCAATTCTTGGCCAGGTACGATGAAATGGGGGTCATCGCCTAATAAATAGCGGTTGCCCCACAATATTGTTTGAGGTTTTAAATTAAATTGCTCTGCGATGCTAAAGATCGAATCGCCTGATTCAACGGTGTAGTCGATAACTTTATCCCGAACATAGTTGACCGGCAAAATTGTATGGAGGTCAGAAGTGCGGTCAACACCACCTGAGGTGTTTACGACTGCAATAAATACAGGTGTCACAGCGATTGTTGGTGTGGGTAATGTTTCAGCATTTGCCACAACGGGGATGTCGTTCACTTGTTTTGGCTTATTAAAATAAAATACCTTCATTACCCATACAACCAGCACCACAAAAAGGAGCGTGGTGACAGCTGTGGCAAATCGCAAAGCGGTATCTCCCAGGCCATAGCGGCTTACCCGGTTCCAGAAGTGGACCAAGGGTGGCTCGGCTGGTTGGTTTTCCGTGTCGATTTTTGTTTCATCATTGACAGGGGGTAATTCAGGTTCCTGCCATAAATTTTTCTTTTCTTGCATGATTTACTCCGGTAGGGAGTCTAACATGTTTTTAAATGAATGGCGAATCTTATAGGTTAAACATGCGTGAATGATCATTAACAATCTACTCAATTATTGGAAAGGAAAATTTATAAAAAGAACACCCATTAATTATCGATCACTTTTGATTTCAATATTTAACTGTTCACGTAGTTATTTTGGGTTGGTCAGTTCTATGAGAGTACTGTTTTCGACGAATACTATCACTGACTTGATCTAACAACTTTTTGGGTTTTTGTTCCATTTTTCTCGATAGTGTTACTTATCATGCATTTTCACTGCATAAAACTAATATTTGAACACTATGCGCAATATTATCGTGATAATACTGCGTGAAAGAATTTTTTCATCGAAAAATTACATTTCAATGTATAATCATACATGGAGAGGTTTTATCAAGAAAACTTCTCGCATATCATCCCATTAGGCGCAAAAAGTGAGAGTTAATCATGAGGCATCTATTCTACCGACTATTTTTTTTGGCGTTTATACCTATATGGCTGGTTGCCTGTATTGAACCTGCACCGATGTTGACACCCACGTATGACGTAACGCAATTGCCAACCGAAACGTATATGCTCATGACTACATCGCCAACTAACCCTACAACTTTGCCAACATCCACACCCACGGCCACATCTCTCCCACCGGCTTCGGTGACTGAAGGATCATCTCAGACTCAAGATGCGTCTGCACAGGGTGGGATTTACTTCG